>CAYZPI010000033.1:0-32168 GCA_964480085.1 uncultured Bacteroides sp.
CCATACAGGCCGGGAGCGAACTGCGCGTTATCGTAGGCGCCGACAAGATCGACGATACCGAGACTGAAAAGCTGAGCGGCGAGATAGCCAAGAAGATCCAGGATGAGATGACCTATCCCGGCCAGGTGAAGATCACCGTGATAAGGGAAACACGTTCGGTAAGCTATGCTAAATAATGGACATGACTGAAGAACGCACCAATTCCCTTGAGGCTTTCGACGACGAGCAGGAAGTGGAACTCGACGACCTGCTCCTCTCCCCGCGCCCCGAAGGCACGGAGATTCCCCGTGGAAAGCTGCAGAGCTACAACTGGCTCGGTGACATTCCGGGCGGCTGCGCCGACTCCCCGCTGGTGGAGGTGCAGTTCAAGAACACACGCAAGGGCTACTACCGCAACACCACCAACCTGCCCCTGAAGATAGGCGACATGGTGGCGGTGGAGGCTTCGCCAGGCCATGACATAGGCAGGGTGAGCATGGTGGGCTCGCTTGTGGAATTACAGATGCGCAGGTCCAATTTCAAACAGGGCACCGAGATCAAGCGTGTGTTCCGCATCGCCAAGCCCTCCGACCTGGAAAAATACAAGGAGGCCTGCGCCAAGGAAACCGACACGATGATACGTGCGCGCAAGATTGCCGAAAGCCTTCATCTAAGCATGAAAATAGGCGACGTGGAGTACCAGGGCGACGGCAACAAGGCTATCTTCTACTACATAGCCGATGAGCGCGTGGATTTCCGTCAGCTCATCAAGGTGCTTGCCGAGGTGTTCAGGGTGAGGATCGAGATGCGACAGATCGGCGCGCGCCAGGAGGCCGGACGCATAGGCGGCATCGGACCCTGCGGACGTCCGCTGTGTTGCTCGTCGTGGATGAACAATTTCGTGTCGGTGTCGACAAGCGCCGCCCGTTTCCAGGACATTTCGCTCAACCCGCAGAAACTTGCCGGCCAATGCGCCAAGCTAAAATGCTGCCTCAATTTCGAAGTGGACACATACGTGGAAAGCGCCAAGCGGATGCCACCCAAGGATGTGCGCCTGGAGACCACCACCGGCACTTTCTACCATTTCAAGACCGACATCTTCAAACGCGAGATCACCTACTCGTCCGACAAGCAGATAGCCGCCAACCTGGTGACGATTTCCGCCGCAAGGGCTTTCGAGGTGATAGCGATGAACAAGGAGGGAGAGAAGCCCGAATCGCTTATGGCCGACGGATCCGATAATCCGAAGAACCGCCACAACGTGCACGATATTCTCGGCGATGGCGACGTGACACGCTTCGACAAGAAGAAAAAGAAAAAGAACAAGCCGCAGGGCTCCCAGCGTCCGCCCCGCCCGAAAGGTGAGGACAACGCCCAGCAGCAACACTCCAACAAGGCCGAAGAGCCCCAGGCTGCCAAGCCTAAACCAAAGAAGCAGAAACAGCGCCCGCAGCAGCCGAAGCGTCCGCAGCAACCTCCCACAGAGTGACCATCCCTAACACTAATCCGACGATGAACGCCAGAATACACATAGCTCTGCTCATCGCAGCATTATTTCTTACAGCCGCATGCTCCAACGATACGGAGCATAGCGGCTTTACGACAATAGACAGCGACGGCTGGATCTACGGCGACACCGTAAGATACTGCGCAGCCGACAGCGACAGCACCGCACATCCGCTCTATGATGTGGTGATCGTGGTGCGCAACAACAACGACTATGAGTACTCCAACCTCTGGCTCAGCCTCGTCTATCCCTGCCGCGACTCGGTGCACACCGACACGCTCAACGTACAGCTTGCCGACGATTTCGGCAACTGGCTGGGCAATGGCATAGGAGGAAGCTACCAGCGCAGCGACACGGTGCTACGCGGCGTGGAGCTGGATCCTACAAGGGAAATCAAGGTGTCGCACATAATGCGCACCGACACACTCGAAGGCATCGAACAATTCGGAATAATAGTAAAGAAAACCAACAATCCACTAAGACAATCTGACAAGTGACCCTGGACAGACATCACAACCTGCAGCACAGCGACGTCGCTATCCTGCTGTCGCACGACGAGCTGCTCCGCCGCCTATCAAAGGTGAAGAAGGCCATGGAGCAGTCGGGGATAGAGACGGCCCTTATCTGCAGCAACGCCAACATATATTATCTCACCGGACGTGTGTTCAACGGATACATACTGATATCCCTAAAGGCAGAACTCCCGGTACTCTTCATTCGACGCCCCGTCACGCTATCGGGAGAATGTGTCGTGCCGGTGCATAAACCTGAGAATATTCCATCGTATCTTCTGGAGGCAGGTATCGGACTGCCTGAGGTATTGGGCCTCGAACTCTCGCGCATACCCTACTCCACTGCTATCCGTCTGCAGAAGGCTCTCGGCGCATCGGCCCTGGCCGATGCCGGGGCGGCCCTGGCTGCCGCACGCTCCACGAAGACCGCCGAGGAGGTGGAGATGACACGCCTTTCGGGCGTGCGCCACGCGGCTGTCTACAGCCATATCCCATCGCTCTACCGCGAAGGCATGACGGATATCGAGCTGCAGATCGAGATTGAACGGCTGTCGCGCGCCGAAGGATGCCTGGGACAATTCCGGATCGCCGGCGACGACATGGAGCTGCACATGGGCAACGTACTCACCGGCTCTAACGCCGATTCACCATCGCCTTTCGATTTCGCCATGGGAGGCGCCGGACTGGATCCCTCCCTGCCTGTGGGCGCCGACGGTTCGCTCATACGCCCAGGCACAGCGGTGATGGTGGACATGAACGGCAATTTCACCGGCTACATGACCGATATGACACGCTGCTACAGCTGCGGCACCCTTCCCTCCCATGCCCTTGACGCCCACCGCCTCTCCATAGACATTTGCCATGAGATAGCCCTTCGGGCCGTGCCCGGTACTGAGGCAAAGGCACTGTACGCATTGGCGGCGTCGATGGCCGAAAAGGCAGGCCTCGCCTCCAATTTCATGGGCCACCGCCAGCATGCCGGATTTGTGGGGCATGGCATAGGCATAGAAGTCAACGAATCGCCGGTGATAGCCCCACGCTCGCGCGATATCCTGCAGCCCGGCAATGTTATTGCCATCGAACCTAAGTTCGTGCTGCCGGGAGTGGGTGCCGTGGGCATTGAGAACACTTATTTAGTAAAAGACGGAGGCGGCATGGAATGTCTTACCGTCGCCCCCGAAGAAATAATACCACTCGACTGATGACCAATTTAGGACATCTGCTCTCCGACAGGATATTCCGCACCGTGGGCGAGATCGCCGCCGGCGAGGGAAAGGAGTGTTATGTGGTGGGAGGATATGTCAGGGACGCCATCCTCCACCGCCACTCCAAGGATATCGATTTCGTCACCGTCGGCTCAGGCATCGATCTCGCCACTGCCGTGGCAGCACGCCTGGGCAAAGGGTCGAAGCTTTCCGTGTTCCGCAACTACGGCACCGCCCAGATCGTCAACCACCGCTCCGGGCTGGAGCTGGAATTCGTGGGTGCGAGAAAAGAATCGTACCAACGCGACTCGCGCAATCCCATCGTGGAGGACGGCACCCTGGAGGAGGATATCTCCCGCCGTGATTTCACCATCAATGCCATGGCTATAAGTGTCACCCCCGACACGTTCGGCGAGCTCATCGACTTGTACGGCGGAGTCGACGACATCTGCGACCGCATGATCCGCACGCCGCTCGATCCCGACATCACTTTCAGCGACGACCCGTTGAGAATGATGCGTGCCATCCGCTTCGCCACCCAGCTGCAGTTCACCATCCATCCCGACACGTTCGAGGCAATCCGGCGCAATGCCCGGCGCCTTGAGATAATCACCGCCGAGCGTATCAAGGATGAACTAATGAAGATCATGGCCTCACCAAAACCGTCGATTGGCTGGGACCTGCTGCTGCAATCGGGGCTGCTGAAAATGATTCTTCCCGAGCTCGCCGCACTCAAGGGAGTGGAGGTGGTCAACGGACGAGGACACAAGGATAATTTCTACCACACTATCGAGGTGCTCGACAATGTCGCGGCAAAGTCGGACAACATCTGGCTGCGTTGGGCGGCCCTGCTCCACGACATCGGCAAACCGCAAACCAAGAGATGGGACGACAACATAGGCTGGACTTTCCACAACCATAATTTCGTCGGGGCCAAAAAGGTGAAGGGTATCTTCAGGCGCCTGTGTCTGCCTCTGGGAATGGAGATGAAATATGTGGAGAAACTCGTCGACCTCCACATGCGCCCTATTGTGCTTGCCGAGGAAGAGGTGACCGACAGCGCGGTGCGCCGCCTGGTGAACTATGCAGAGAACGACCTCGCCGACCTGATGACTCTCGCACGAGCCGACATAACATCGAAGAACGAGGCGAAGAAGCAGAGGTTTCTCGAAAATTTCGACATCGTCGATGCCAAATGTGCCGAGATCATCGCCAAGGACGAGGAACGTGCGTTCCGACCCAAGCTCAACGGCAATGACATAATGCTGATATTCGGCCTTCCACAGGGCAAGGACGTGGGATTCCTGATGAAGAACCTCACCGAGGCTGCCCGCGACTGCCGGATCGAGGGCACTGTAGAGGCCGCCATTGACTATGTCACCGGTCTTGCCAAGGATATGGGCCTGTCTCCCGTGGGGCTGGAGGAGTTCCGGCAACGGGAAAAAGCGAAACAAACGGACGAACGAACCAACGAATGATGACACTATGTACTACGTGACCAAACGCATTGAGATATCGGCAAGCCATTGCCTTAGGCTCGACTATGAGAGCAAGTGTACCAACCTGCACGGCCACAACTGGATAATCACCGTACACTGCCGCGCCCGTGAGCTCGACCACAACGGCATGGTGACGGATTTCACCGACATCAAGCGCACCGTGATGGGCAAGCTCGACCATGCCTACCTCAACGATGTGGTGCCGTTCAATCCCACGGCGGAGAACCTTGCGCGCTGGATATGCGAGAATGTAGCAAACTGCTACCGAGTAGATGTCCAGGAGTCGGAAGGCAACGTGGCATCCTACGAAATCGACTGACCATGGGCGGATATAGAGTCAACGAGATATTCTACTCGCTTCAAGGCGAAGGATATTTCACGGGCACGCCTGCGGTGTTCGTCCGACTGAGCGGCTGCAACAGGGCCTGTGCGTTCTGCGATACAGATTTCGCCGCCTTCAGCGAGATGAGTGCCGGGGAGATTGTGGCCGAAGTGGACAAATTCCCGTGCACACATGTGGTGATTACCGGTGGCGAACCTACCATGCAGCTCGATGATGCCCTTGTGGCGGCTCTTAAGGAGCACGGCAGATACCTACAGATCGAGACCAACGGAACATTGCCCGTGCCTGCCGGTGTGGATTGGGTGACATGCTCCCCGAAGGAGCCGCCCTACGGCATCGACCGAATCGACGAGCTAAAGATCGTGTATCAGGGTCAGGATGTCGAGGCTACGGCCTCATGTCTGCCCACCCCCAAGGTGCGCTGCCTCCAGCCCTGCTCGGGCCTCAACACCGCCGATACCATAGCCTATATCCTCAGCCATCCATGGTGGCGCCTCTCTCTCCAGACCCACAAGCTCATCGACATCCGCTGAAAGATTTTTCAAAAAAATAAGCGGATTTTTTTGCTATTTCGGAAATAATGCGTAACTTTGCATCGCAAAACCAACATGGTGAAATTAGTTCAGCTGGTTAGAATGTCGGATTGTGGTTCCGAAGGTCGTGGGTTCGAATCCCACATTTCACCCCAAAGCACTGCCCAAAGGCAGTGCTTTTTTAGTTGACCGGGAGGATGGACGCCCTCGCCCCGGCATAAATCAAACAACAATGGACACAGACATCTACAATCTCCTTGAGGCGGAAGCCGCCCGTATCGACAACCCGGAGTTCATCAGTTCCGACCCCGTGCAGTTCCCGCGTATGTTCTCCTCCCTGCCCGATATCGAGATTACGGCCCTGCTTAGCTCCACCATAGCCTGGGGCAACCGCAAGATGATATGCCGCAACTGTGAGAAAATGCTGCGCCTGATGGATTTCCAACCCCATAAATACGTGATGGACGAGGGCTACGAGGATCTGCCTGACGGCAATATCCACCGCACATTCTTCAACGCCAATTTACGCCATTACCTTCGCGGTCTGCACGCCATCTACTCACGCCATGCCACGCTGCAGGATTTCGCCCGCCGGGGCGGCGTGGCGGCCGATGAAGCACCCGCCTGGCGCCTCGCCGCACTTATCAACGACACCCTTGCCGAAGCAAACGGCGGCTGTGCCGACAGCCGCTGTCTGCCACAGAACCTCCGCACCACAGCCCTGAAACGCCTCAACATGGCCCTTCGCTGGCTCGTGCGCACCGACGGCATTGTCGATATGGGTGTATGGGACGTCATCAGCCCCGCACAGCTATACATCCCTCTCGACGTGCATGTGCAGGATGTGGCACGGCAGCTCGGGCTGCTTACCCGGAAGAGCAATGACCGCAAGGCAGTGGAAGAACTCACAGCGGTGCTCCGCGAAGGTCGTCCCGACGACCCTGTCTATTACGATTACGCCCTGTTCGGCATCGGCATGAAGCTATAAAAATAAAAAGGGGGCTCTGTCACAGAGTCCCTTTTTAGGGTTTCCAATAGGTACAATTTCTAAGGTAAAAAAGATTGTTTTAGGTTTGCGGTACAAAGTTCACGCTTTTTTACCGCCTGAACAAATAATTTAATATGTTATGCAACATAGTTATTTAATACTGATACTTTTTTGCCCGGTTTTTGCATTTTATAACCATTTACATCCCAATCGGTTACCATCTTTTAGCATCTAATTGAATCACAATCGGCACAATGTTAAAAAGTGCTAATTCAGGCTTTTCCGTCGATAAATCGACGGATTTCGAGCCGTTCTCCGTCAAAAATGGCGTATGTGTATTCTGTGATCCAGTCGCCTAAGATGACAAACCTGCACGTAGGCGAAATTGGCTCATCGACCACCACATGCACATGCCCGAACACAAAGAAATTGATCGTAGGATCGACCTTCTCATAATAGTCCCTGGCAAAAACCGCGAGTGGCTCGCTGTCCATGCCCCTGAACTCCGGCTTGTATTCAAGAATATTGCGGTTGTGAGCGCTCCATAGATGTGCCATCGGTATGGTCCACCGCGGATGGATACCCGAATACAGCTTCTGGCACAACTTATTGCGGAAAAGCGAGCGGATGAACCTGAATCCGGGCTTCAGCCTTCCCACTCCATCGCCATGATTGAGGAAGAATTTCTTGCCCATTATCTCCTGAATCCTCACCCCGTCGATGACAGTGATGCCAAGCTCGTCGCGCAGATAATCGAAAAGCCATATATCATGATTGCCTATGAACCACGTGATCTTCACCCCTGAATCGGCAAGCGAAGCCAATGCCCCGAAGAAACGCACATAGCCGCGGGGCACCACCGTGCGGTACTCGAACCAATAGTCGAGCACGTCGCCCATGAGATACAATTCGGAGGCAGAATCCCTTATCGACTCCAGGAACTCCACCACCCTTCTCTCCCTCAGGCGCTTATCCTTGAAATATGCCGCGCCAAGATGGAGGTCGCTCAGAAAGTAGACATATTTGCCTGCTGTCATGGCCAACGATGGATCAGAGAAAACCGAGTTCGAGTTTTGCCTCCTCGCTCATCATGTCCTGATTCCACTCCGGCTCGAACACTAAGTTGATGGCCACCGACTTGATGCCGTCGATGCTTTCAAGCTTGATGCGCGCGTCGTCGATAAGGAAATCGGCAGCCGGACACGATGGCGCGGTAAGGGTCATGTCGACTGTAAGATTGGCATCATCATCTATATCGATGCGATAGATCAGGCCAAGCTCGTATATGCTCACGGGTATCTCAGGATCGTAGACCGTGCGGAGCATCTCCACGACTTTTTCTTCAAGTTGCAGTTTCTTTTCAGCGTCCATATCACAAGAACTTTAATATTTCTACAAAATTAACAAATTCTTTTCACACAACATCAAACTACCTTCCTAAAAAATCAATTAACAAATGTTGGTAGAATAAATTAAAAACATTAACTTTGCAACATTAACACATATTATGCAAAAACTATGAAAAAAGTAAAAATTTTCTTGCTCGCTGTAGTCGCAGCATTTGCAATGACAATGCCAGCGTCAGCACAATTCCGCTTTGGTATCACCGGTGGTCTGACCATCAATGAGCTCAATTTCGAAAATGCGACAGCCACCAGCATCAAGGATCAAATCGAGGACACAGGCAACCACTCCGGTTACACCGTGGGTATCACCTCAGAATTCACCGTGCCCCTCATCGGCATCGGCGGTGACGCATCCGTGCTCTACACCCACCGTGTCTTTGGCTACCAGACAGAGTCCAACAAAAAATTCAATACCGATGCTGACCTTATCGAGATACCCATCCACTTGAGATACAAGCTGGCTCTGCCCGCAGTCAGCAGCATCGTGTCTCCGCTTATCTTCACCGGTCCGAGCTTTGGCTTCAGGGTATCCGATGAGATAGCCGAAGAACTCAAGACCAAGAGCTGCCAGGTGCTGTGGGATCTCGGTCTGGGCGTGGAGCTGTTCAAGCACCTGCAGGTGACAGCCAAATATAGCTGGGGCATCAACGATTTCGTGGAGCATTATGTGCCCAATTCAGGCATCAATACCCAGCAGCTCGGCAAGGCCAACTGTTGGACGATCGCAGCCGCAATCATGTTCTGAAAAAAAATAAAAAACCGTATTGCTAATCAATAATAATCTAAAACCGGGTCCGGGGCACATCGAGGCTCCGGACTACAACACATTAAACTATATGGACGTAAATATCCTGAACCGCGCCGCCAACAACATCCGCCTGCTGGCTGCATCCATGGTTGAAAAGGCCAAATCCGGCCACCCGGGGGGTGCCATGGGAGGCGCTGATTTCGTAAACGTACTCTACTCTCAATTCCTCGTCACCGATCCCGATGACGCCCACTGGATCGCTCGCGACAGATTCTTCCTCGATCCCGGCCACATGTCGCCCATGCTCTACAGCGTGCTCGCACTCCAGGGCAAGTTCACCATCGACGAGCTCAAGCAGTTCCGTCAGTGGGACAGCCCCACTCCCGGTCATCCCGAGCTCCACGTTGAGCGCGGCATCGAGAATACATCCGGTCCGCTCGGACAGGGACATGCCATGGCTGTTGGCGCAGCCATCGCCGAACGTTTCCTCCAGGCCCGCTTCGGCGACTGGATCGAGCACAAGACCTACGCCTTCATCAGCGACGGCGGTGTGCAGGAAGAAATCTCGCAGGGCGCAGGCCGTATCGCCGGCTACCTGGGACTGAAGAACCTAATCATGTTCTACGACAGCAACAAGGTGCAGCTCTCGACCTACGTAGAGGATGTGGACCGCGAGGATGTGGCAGCAAAGTACCGCGCATGGGGATGGAACGTGCTTGAAGTCGACGGCACCGATCCCGTGGCCATCGCCGACGCCATCGCCAAGGCTCAGGAAGAGAAAGAACGCCCCAACCTGATCATCGGACACACCGTGATGGGTCGCGGATGCGTGAAGGCCGACGGCACAAATTTCGAAGGCCAGTGCTCCACCCACGGCCAGCCCCTGAGCAAATCGGGTGCCGACTACGCCGCTACCGTGAAGAACCTCGGTTTCGATCCCGAGAATCCCTGGATGATCGCACCCGAGGTGAAGGCCCTCTACGAGCAGCGCGCCCAGGAGCTCCGCGGCATCGTCAAGGAACGCAAGGCAGCCTACGAGGCATGGGCAAAGGAGAACCCCGAACTCGACGCACAGCTTAAGGATTTCCTCGCCGACAAGCTTCCCGCCATCGACTGGGAGAAGATCACACAGAAGCCCAACAGCGCCACACGCGCAGCTTCGGCAGCCGTGCTCAGCACCCTGGCCGTAGAGGTGAAGAACATGATATGCTCATCCGCCGACCTCGCCAACAGCGACAAGACCGACGGCTTCCTCAAGAAGACCCACCAGCTCACCCACGGCGATTTCAGCGGAGCATTCCTCCAGGCCGGTGTATCCGAGCTTACGATGGCCTGCCTTATGAATGGCATCGTGCTCCACGGCGGCATGATCGCTGCCTGCGGCACATTCTTCGTGTTCTCCGACTACATGAAGCCCGCGATGCGTATGGCAGCCCTGATGGAACTCCCCGTTAAGTACATCCTCACCCACGATGCATTCCGTGTGGGCGAAGACGGTCCCACCCACGAGCCCGTCGAGCAGGAGGCACAGATCCGTCTGCTCGAAGGCATGAAGAACTTCTCCGGACGTCCGTCGCTCCTGGCCTTCCGTCCCGCCGACGCCATCGAGACCACCACATGCTGGAAACTCGCAATGGAGAACACCCACACTCCGTCGGCCCTCATCCTCAGCCGTCAGGACATCCCCAACCTGCCCGCCGCCTCCGGCAACCGCTATCAGGAAGCACTGCAGGCCGAGAAGGGCGGCTACGTTGTGGTCGACTGCCCGAATCCCGCCGCCGTGCTGGTGGCCAATGGCTCCGAGGTGTCGCTGCTCTGCGCAGTTGCCGCCCTGCTTGAAGCCGACGGCAAGCCCGTGCGCGTGGTGTCGATGCCCTGCATCGGCCTCTACAACGAGCAGCCCGAGAGCTACCGCGAAAGCGTATTGCCCGCCGGCGTGCCTCAGTTCGGTCTCACAGCCGGCGCACCCATCACCCTGCGCATGATCAAGGGCTTCACCGGTGAGGTGTTCGGCATGCAGCGTTTCGGTGCATCAGCCCCCTACAAGGTGCTCGATGAGAAATTCGGCTACACCACCGACAACATCTACAACATCGTAAAGAGCTACATAGGAGCCTGATCCCCTGAGAGACAATCATACAGGCGGGGTGGACCGGTCAGTCCATCCCGCTTCTTTATTCTTGAAAAAGCGCCAATCGGTGTACACATTTTTGCACATAATTTTGTTATTCAATACAGAAATGATTAACTTTGCAAAAAAACAAGATATGGAAATACTATCTGTAAGGGATTATCGCAACAACCTTGCCTCATATTTCGATCGGGCTTCCGATGGCGAGCGTGTGATCATACGCCGCAAGAATGCACTGTATGCTCTTATTAGCATTGAAAACAACGGACTGACACTTTCTCCACAGCAACAAAAGCAAATAGATGAGTTGACCCAAAGTCTCCACCGCGGCATGGAGCAGGCTAAACAGATGCAGTCCGGCAAAATTCCTTTCAAGCGAGCAATTGACCTTATCGATGAGCTTTGAAGTAGCAACCACCGACGAGTTTGACAAGCAAGCCAAAGCCCTCAGCAAACGTTACAGATCCTTTAAGAGCGATTTAATGGATTTTGTAAAATCCATAGAACAAAATCCTTTTCAGGGAACAGAACTCGCTCCGGGCATCCGCAAAATTCGTATGGCAATCACATCCAAAGGTAAAGGTAAGTCAAGCGGCGCGAGGATTATCACATTTACCGTTGTTGCAGCAGAAATGGAAGGGAATGTCTATTTGATCAATGTTTACGACAAATCCGATTTCTCTACTGTCGACTTGTCAATTCTGAAGGAAATAGCCAAAGGGTTGGAATGAACGGGCGCAACGGCAGGAAGCCCATTCGTTCCTTTTGTCCTTGTGTTTCATGTCTTGAAATGCTCCGCGCGGCCTTTGCGTGAGGTTTTTGTTTTGTATGTCGCAAATTTTCATTACTTTTGCAAAAAATATTGACATACAAAATTATGGAAAGAGAAGTACGTGTGCGTTTCGCCCCGTCGCCCACAGGGCCGCTACATATCGGCGGTGTGCGCACAGCCCTTTATAACTACCTGTTCGCCCGCCAGCACGGCGGCACAATGATCCTCCGCATCGAGGACACCGACTCCCAGCGCTTCGTGCCCGGAGCCGAGGACTATATCAACGAAGCCCTCGCTTGGCTCGGCATCGGTATCGACGAAGGCGTGCGGGAAGGAGGTCCCTACGGACCCTACAAGCAGAGCGAGCGACGCGACATCTACCGCGAGCACGTGAAGAAGCTCCTCGAAGCCGGCAAGGCATACATAGCCTTCGACACCCCCGAGGAACTCGCCGCCGCCCGTGAGAACATCCCCAATTTCCAGTACGACGCATCCACCCGCATGGGCATGCGCAACTCCCTGTCGCTCCCCAAGGAGGAAGTTGACCGCCTGATGGCCGACGGACACCAGTATGTGGTGCGTTTCCTCATCGAGCCGGGAAGAGATGTTGAGGTTAACGACCTTATCCGCGGCAAGGTGGTGATCAAGAGCGATATCCTTGACGACAAGGTGCTCTACAAGAGTGCCGACGACCTACCTACCTACCATCTGGCCAACATAGTCGACGACCACCTGATGAAGGTGTCCCACGTGATCCGCGGCGAGGAATGGCTGTCGTCGGCCCCACTGCATGTACTGCTCTATGAGGCCTTCGGCTGGAAAGATACCATGCCGGATTTCGTGCATCTTCCGCTTCTGCTCAAGCCCGACGGCAAGGGCAAGCTCTCCAAGCGCGACGGCGACCGCCTGGGCTTCCCCGTCTTCCCCCTCGAATGGCACGATCCCAAAAGCGGAGAGATCTCGTCGGGATATCGCGAGAAGGGTTATCTGCCTGAGGCAGTGGTCAATTTCCTCGCCCTGCTCGGATGGAATCCCGGTGATGACACCGAAGTGATGGATATGCAGCAACTAATCGACAAGTTCTCGCTGGAACACTGCTCGAAGAAAGGCGCCAAATTTGCTTTCGAGAAGGGCAAATGGTTCAACCACACTTATCTGCAGGCCACCGATGACGCCAAGCTCGCAGAGATGTTCAAACCGGTGCTTCGCTCCAACGGCGTAAACCCCGACGACTATTCCGACGAGTACATCGCCAAGGCAGTAGGACTGGTGAAAGACCGCATCAATTTCGTGAATGACCTGTGGGATCAGACAAGCTATTTCTTCAAAGCCCCGGAGACATATTCTGAGAAGGACATCAAGAAGCGCTGGAAGCCGGAGACACCACAAATCCTCGAAGAGCTGTGCCGCCTGCTCGACGCGCAGCCCGATTTCGCCGGCGACGGCACCGAACCGGCTGTAATGAAATGGGTCGACGACAATGGCTACCACAAGGGCAACGTGATGAACGCCTTCCGCCTCACCTTGGTGGGCGAATGCAAGGGTCCGCACATTTTTGACATCACCCGGCTTATAGGCAAGGACGAGACACTGCGCCGCATCCGTCAGGGAATCAATAATATTCACACAATGTAGGGACGCGCCACGGCGCGTCCTCCAGACAGACGGTAGTCAATAAATCCCGAACCAATGATAAAAGCCGGAATCATAGGCGGATCGAACCCGATGGCGGGCGAACTGCTGAGACTTCTCATCAACCATCCCGACGTGGAGATAATGTGGGTGAACTCGGCGCGTTACGCCGGCCGACTGCTCTCCGACGTGCATCACGGTCTGCTTGGAGAGACCGATCTGAGGATATGCCCCACGGTGGACCTCAACACGATCGATGTGCTCTTCATATTCCGCAACAAGGGGCAGACCATCGAATGGCTCACCGACCGTGTGCTCCCCGACTACCTGCGCATCATCGACCTGAGCGTCGACATGCAGGATCCTGACACCGCCAACGAGTACGGCTTCGCCTACGGGCTTCCGGAACTCAACCGCAAGGTGCTGGTGCGCGGGGCAAAACGCACCATCGTGCCGCTGCCCAAGGCTGCCATCGCAGCCTTGGCACTGCTTCCCCTCGCCAAGGACGAGATCATCGACCACGATATCGAGATCGAGATGACACCGCCACGCCTCGACGAGTCGCCGGAGGTCGCTCCTGAGGAACTGGCAGCAGAGATTGCTTTCGCTATCAGGGAGCTGCATCCCACGTTCAGCGAAAAAATCAGCATCACTGACACCGCACCCGAGCATGACCGCGCCATACAGTGCCGCGTGTCGCTGCACACGCCACACGACATCGGCACATTGAGCCGCATGTACGAGGAGTTCTACGATGACCACAATTTCGTATTCATCTCCAACGGCACCGAGCCCCGCGCCAAGGAGGTGGAGGGAACCAACAAATGCCTCATCTATCTCGACAAACGCGATGGGCGCCTGGAGGTGACAGCCATAATGGATGCGTTGCTGAAAGGGGCCGCCGGCACGGCCGTCCACGACATGAACCTGCTCTTCGGCCTGCATGAACGCACCGGCCTGGCACTCAAGGCCTCACGTTATTAAAGACATCACGCAAAGACGCAAAGGACTCGCAGAGTATAATTTTTAATATCCCCTTATTTGCGAGTCCTTTGCGCCTTCGCGTGAGATTTATTCTTTTGCGTGAGGCTTACTGCCTGTAGTTCTCTGCTATTTCCCGGATGGCGTAGAACATGCGCTTGTCGGCATCCGTCAGCTCGATATGGCGGCGTGCCATCATGCGGGCGGCAATCTCGAAGAACTTTGTCATCGACACATCGGTGTAGCCCGACGCACCTCCGCTTGTCTCGCAGAACGAAGCAACGAACGGGCGTGGAAAGCCAGTCCCGTGGATGTTGACACCCACACCAAGCACCGTGGCGGTGTTGAGCATCGTGTTGATGCCGCATTTCGTATGGTCACCCATTATCACCCCGCAGAACTGCAATCCGGTCTTAAGGAAACGCCCGGCGGGATAGTTCCATAGCTTTATCTCCGTGTAGTCGTTCTTCAGGTTCGATGCCACGCAGCCGGCCCCGAGGTTGCACCACTCACCAATCACGGCGTTGCCGAGGAATCCGTCGTGCGCCTTGTTGGAATAGGCCTGCATCACCACATTGTTGAGCTCTCCGCCTACCTTGCACCAAGGGCCGATGGTGGTGCCTCCGTAAATCTTCGTGCCCATGTTCACCACGGCATGCTCGCACAGGGCTATGGGGCCGCGCAGACACGCGCCCTCCATCACCTCGGCCTCCCTGCCGATGTAGATGCATCCACCCTTGGTGTTGAGTATCGCACCCTCCACCGTGGCGCCCTCCTCTATGAATATCCTCGACTGATCGCCTACCACCGTGCATGTCGGGCTCAGGGGCTGCGACTGCCGGCCGGCTGTGATATGTGCGAAATCCACCTCGATGGCCTTGGCGTTGAGCTGGAATATATCCCAGAGATGGCTCACCTCGCCCACCTCCGGCACCACATTGGAGGGCAGGCATTCCGTGTGGTCATTGATCTCGTAGGGGTATTTTTCAAAGAGGTAGTCGACGGTCTTGCAGGCGCAAGGCTGTCCGAGCTTGCGTTCCCATTTCTCCCTGATGGTGGTGATACCGATGCGCAGACCCGCCACCGGACGGCAGTATGTCATTGGCAGAAGGTTGGCGCGGATGCCATCGTCATCGACCAGCACATAATTTTTCTCGTTATTTTTTTCCATTATTCTCATGTTTACCTGCCACAAAGTTACGAAAAATGCCCCATTATTTTGCCAATTCGGGAAAAAACGCTAATTTTGACACGTAAAACGGAAAAAACGGACTGAAGGATGGCAGAATTTCCAAAAGAAAACCCGGAATTGATCGCGGAGCTCCGCGATCCCGCTCTGTGCCGCCAGGCCTTCAACCGGGTGATCTCCGCATACTCCGAGCCGCTCTACTGGCAGATACGACGCATGGTGCAAAGCCATGATGATGCCAACGACCTGCTGCAGAACACATTCATGAAGGCCTGGCAGTCGCTGGAAAATTTCCGGGGCGATGCAAAACTATCCACATGGCTCTACAAGATAGCCATCAACGAGAGCATATCGCATCTTGAGCGCGAACGTAAGCGCATGAACCTGTCGCTCGACGACCAGGAATCGCACCTCGCCCACCTGATTGAAGCCGACGAGCATATCGACGGCGACGAGCTGCAGCTGAAGCTCCGTCAGGCGATAGCCACACTCCCTGAAAAGCAGCGGCTGGTGTTCAACATGAAATATTTCGACGAAATGAAATATGAGGACATGTCGGCCGTGCTCGGCACCTCTGTGGGAGCACTGAAGGCATCATACCACCTCGCTGTAAAAAAAATCGAAAGTTTTTTCAACAACCGCGATTAAACCATTCCCACCACTGAGAGTCATAGAATAAACGAATTCACTAACAGATAAAGTCATGAAAGAAGACAATGATATCCTCAAGCAGATAGGCCACCGTGACGGCATGACCGTGCCCGATGGCTATTTCGCCGATTTCGCTGCTCGCATGGCTGCAAACCTTCCCAAGACGGAATTCGAGGAGTCGAAGGACCCCGGCAACATCATCATCCGGCGCACCCTCTGGCAGAAGGTGCGTCCTTATGTGTATATGGCAGCGATGTTCGCCGGCGTATGGTGCATGATGAAGATGTTCTCATCTCTCTCCACACCCAAGGAGCTTTCGCCCTCGCCAATTCTCGCCGAAGCCCTCTCCAACGAGATTTTCGTGAACGACTATGTAATCGACGATATGGATGACCGCGAGCTGATGGACCAGATGATAGAGGAAGGCTTCGACCTGACCTCTCTCGACATGGCCTACCCCGAAGACGAGGCCACTGCCATTGACCTCTAACCTCACGCACAGCGTCATTCCAATATAACCCGAATATAAATGAAACAACTGGTTTTCGCAATATTGATCTTCCTGTTCGCGTTGCCAATGACAGCGCAGGCACCGCAACGCAAACGCCTCACCGCCGAGGACCGACAGAAATACCTCGTGGAGATGCGCCAGTACAAGCACGATTTCCTGGTGAAGGAACTCGAATTATCCCGCGACCAGCAGAACACGTTCTTCCCCGTCTACGACAAGATGGACGACGAGATGACACAGGTGGCCGACGAGACTCGCGACCTTGAGATGAAGGTGTCGGCCGACGAGAAGGCCACCGACACTGAGATAGAGAGCGCGGCACGGACCATGTTCGAGCAGAAAAGCAAGGAAGGAGAGATAGAGAAGGCATATTTCGAGAAATTCAAGGGAATATTGTCGCCGAGACAGCTGCTGAAGCTAAAGGGCGCCGAACGAAAGTTCACACAGCAGCTCGTCCGACAGCACGGCAGATCCAAAAAGCAATAATAACCATCAAACACATAATGCGGCAGAATCCTGACGGGTTCTGCCGCTGTTCATGTAGGACTATTAGAATTGGACAAAACCAAGAAGCGACAAAATCACGTCCACAGATGTGAGGTTGTCATAAAGCATGGCGAGCAGCTAATATCACTCCCGGCGAAAACATCAACGGCTTATGATGCGTTATATAGTGAGAACTATTATTCCACAGATATGAAATCAGTAAAACAGACACTTGAAGAAAGAGTAAGCTGCCGCCGCTATGAGCGCCAGCCTCTCACCGATGAACAAATCAAAAACATATACGCTGCCATACGCAACACACCGACAAGCTACAACGGACAGAACTACACGGTGATAGACATCGACGATCAGCCCACAAAGGAACGGCTCTACGAAATCACGGGGCAGAAGCAGATAAAGACATGCGCACGCTTCATGGCGTTCTGCATGGATTTCAACAAGATATGCGTCGGAGCCAAGGCCAAGGGCATTGAGATGCCCGAGGTGTACGACACCGCCGACGGCGAGATGGTGGGATTCATCGACGCATCCCTTGCCATGATGAGCGCCATCGTGTCGGCCGAGTCGATGGGCCTGGGTACGTGCCCCATCGGCTATCTGCGCACAGCCGACCCGGAGGGTGTGGCTGAGGTGCTGGGCCTGCCGCAGCACGTGATGGTGGTGTGCGGACTCGCCATAGGCGTGCCGCGCGAGCATAACGACCATAAGCCAAAGCAGCCTGAAGCCTTGCTGATACACCACAACAAGTATCGCACGGACTCGCTCGCCGAGGACATCATCGACTACGATGCCACCGTGACACGCTACAACGAGACGCGCGAGGGAGCGACAAGCACCAACGACTGGGTGGGCCACATGGTGGGCTACTACCGCGAAATGATGAACTACCGCATGCTCGAAGCCCTGCACCGACGCGGCTTCGACCTGAAGCGCTGATATCATAATGAAATTCTGACTCACGCAAATGCACCGGTGTACTCCCCGAGCCTTTGCGTGAGTTTTTTGCTGCCGCTTTGCGTGAGTCAATCTTTTTTCGTAACTTTGCAGTGATTACTCTTCTGCAACAAAAAACTCTAAAAATCAGACCCAACGAAAATGGACTACCAGATTGATCCAATGCCTGAAAATGGCCCTTCCGGCAATAAGAGCCGCCGTCCGCTGCTGATACTGATTGCCGTGCTGCTTGTGATAATAATCGCCGGCGGCGTGTGGGTGGTCATGATGATGCGCGACCAGCAACAGATGATCGAAAGCGAACGCACAGCCCGCGAACAGGCCGAGCTCGACCGCGACCAGATAATGATGAACCGCGATTTCGACGATCTCAACCGTGAGTTCGAGGCCCTGGAAGGCCAGACTTTCGTGATACGCAACGACTCGCTGCGACGCGACATCGACGAGAAATACCGCGTTGCGAAGGAGAAAATGGAGAAACTACAATCGCAGGTGGACAACCTGAAGAATGAGCGCAACAAGAACCTTGCAGAGATAAAGCGTCTGCAGGGCGAGATCGCGTCGCTCCGCGAAATCCTGCGCAACTACGTGCAGCAGGTGGCTGAACTGGGCGAGGAGAACAAGGCCCTGCGCAACGAGAACGCCGTGATCAAGGAGGAGAATTCGCGACTGAACAACCGCGTGCAGGAGACCTCGCGCCAGAACGAGAAGCTAAACGAGCGCATGACCCTTGCCGAGAAGCTGAACGTCACCGGCGTGAGCCTGACAGCCCTGAACAAGAAAGGAAAGAACGAGAAACACGTGGGCAAGGCGAAGCAGCTTATGGTGACATTCACAATACCGCAGAACAATTCCACCCCCGTGGGCGAGAAAACCATCTTCCTGCGCATCATATCCCCGTCGGGGCAACTGCTTGGCGGCGCTGGATCGTTCTCCTTCGAAGGGTCGCAGGTGCAGTGCACGGCCAAGAAATCGATTGAATACGCCGGCGAGGAAATTGCGGGCATACACATCTACTGGGACGTGAACACAGCCCTCACCGCCGGTGAATACACCGTGGAACTCTTCACCGACAACTACCGCCTGATACGCCGCGGATTCCAGCTCAACTGACCATGTGGGAGCAACTGACAGAGCAGATCAACGCTCCGGAGATCACATGGGTGTCGGCCTCGTTCAAGCTGGTGGTGAGCATGATCTTAGGCAGCGTGGTGGGCTATGAGCGCAAGCGCAAGGGACAGATTGCCGGCGTGCGCACGTTCTCGCTGATATGCATGGGAGCCACCCTCGCCATGATAATCTCGATATACGTGCCGCAGGTGTACCTCGGGCTGAAGAACGGCGACCCCAGCCGTATCGCCGCGCAGGTGGTGTCGGGCATCGGTTTTCTCGGTGCCGGAGCCATCATTCAGATGAAGGGCTCGGTGCGAGGCCTCACCACCGCAGCCGGCATCTGGATGATCGCCGCAATAGGCATGGCCGTGGGCGTGGGGCTATATGTGGTGGCGGTGACGGCCACCCTGCTCATACTCTTCATCCTGCTTCAACTCGAACGCATAGAGCACCGGATAAGCCTCGGAAGCGAGAGCCGCACCATAAGCATCACCGTAGGGGCCATTGTCACCGACCTATCTCCATACAAACGGCTGCTGAAGGACAACAACATCACCCTGACCCATTACTACATATCGTTCGAATACGACACCGACACTACAAAAATCAACCTTGTAGTGCTCGCCAAGGAGACGGTGGATTTCATGAGCGTGTTCGCAAAACTGCGAGCCCTGCAGCCCACCCACAGCATCACACTCACCAACCAAGTTAACATCTGACAAAACAAAATGAATATCGAAGGACTTATCACCGACTTGGCGTTCATCCTGCTGCTGGGCGCCGTAGTCACGATTCTTTTCAAATGGATCAAGCAGCCCGTGGTGTTGGGCTACATCGTGGCAGGCTTTCTCGCCAGCCCTAATTTCGAATACCTTCCGTCGGTAACCACTGAGGAGAACATCGATTTCTGGGCAGAGTTAGGCATCATAGTGCTGCTCTTCTCGCTGGGACTGGAGTTCAACGTCAAGGCGTCGCTCAACAGCGGCGGGCCGGCCGTGGTGACAGCCCTGATCATAGTGGCGGGCATGATGACCGCCGGATTCGTGGTGGGTCACGCCATGGGACTCACGTTCATCAACTGCCTGTTCCTCGGCGGCATGCTTTCGATGTCGTCAACCACCATCATAATCAAGGCATTCAACGACTTAGGGCTGCGTCAGAAGAAATTCACCTCGCTGGTGCTCGCCGTGCTGATCGTGGAGGACCTCTTCGCCGTGGTGATGATGGTGCTCCTGTCGTCGATAGCCATCAACAACTCGGTGGAGGGCGGCGAGCTGCTGCTTAGCGTGGCAAAGCTGGTGTTCTTCCTGGTGATATGGTTCGTGGTAGGCGTGGCAGTGCTGCCTTCGCTCTTCAACAGATGGCGCCGGTTCCTCAACAGCGAGACCCTCCTTGTGGTGTCGATGGGCCTTTGCCTCGGCATGGCGGTGTTCTCGGTGTACTGCGGCTTTTCCTTAGCTCTCGGGGCATTCGTAATGGGCTCGATCCTGGCAGGCACAAGCTATGCCGAACGTATCGAACATGTGGTGACTCCGGTAAAGGACCTCTTCGGAGCCGTGTTCTTCATCTCTGTGGGCATGATGGTTCAGCCCACAATCATCGCCACCTACTGGCAGACGATCCTGATACTGTCGGTGGTGGTGGTCGTAGGCATGATAGTGTTCGGCACGTTCGGCATGCTCGTCACCGGACAGAGCCTTCGCGTGGCCATCGAGTCGGGGTTCTCGCTGACGCAGATCGGTGAGTTCGCCTTCATCATCGCCACACTGGGCATGAGCCTCGGCGTACTGGAATCCACAATCTACCCCATCGTGGTGGCGGTGTCGGTGATCACCACCTTCGGCACACCATATTTTATCAAGATGGCTCCCGGTGTGTGCGACTGGGTGGAAAAGCACCTGCCGCGCCGCCTGTATTTCCTTATTGACAGATACCACGACGAGGCCACCAAGACCAACTCCGTATATCGCGGATGGCTCACCGTGCTGAAGAACTATGTGTGGCGCACGGTGTTCTATTCCATTATCCTTATAGCCATCACATTGGTGTCGCACCAGTTCCTGATGCCTTGGCTGTCGAAGCTACTGCCCGACTGGAGCAACCCCATCGGCATAATCGTCACCCTCACGGCGATGTCGCCTTTCATCATGGCGCTGATGATGCCCATAAAGATGAAGAAAAGCGACCTCCCCCCCGCCCTCCTCAACAACATGAATGTGCCGAGGATCGTGGCGATGGTAATCCGCGGCATAATAGCCCTGGGCTTCGTGATGTACATTTTCTCGTGGCACTATTCGGTGTGGGTGGGACTCTTCGCCGGAATCATCGTGCTGGTGCTCATCCTCGTGGTGTTCTCGCGCAATATCAAGCGCCAGATGGCCAACATCGAGGCGCGGTTCCTCGACAACCTCAACGAACGCGACCTTCGACGTTCGGGCAAGAAGAACAATGTGGTGAACGACCTGCACATGGCCCACATGACCATCGGCAACAGCTCGCGCTACGCGGGCATGACGCTGATGGAGTCGGACATACGCAAGGACTATGGCGTGAACATCGTCAGCATTCAACGCGGACAGAAGATGATACCCATTCCCGGGCCCAAGGAGCGTATGTACCCCGGCGACACGATAGCCGTGATAGGCACCGACGACCAGATAGAGCGTCTGCTGGAGGCCGTGGAGGTGAACAACGAGGTGGAGACATCCGTGGATCCCGCCGATTTCAAGCTCACCTCGGTGATTCTTAGCGACAAATCACCGCTGATAGGCCAGACACCGCTAAGCGCAAAGCTTCGCCAGAAATACGGCGTGCTGGTGCTGGCCGTGCAGCGTGGCGACCAGTACATCGACTCCGACCCGAAGCTCCATTTTGCCGAAGGCGACATGGTGTGGCTCGTGGGCAACATCCGCAACGGCTTCGCCACAGCTCTGGCATAGAAGATGCCTTATAAGATTTAAAAGATTCATAAGATTTATAAAAAGATCCCATGAAAAAACTACAAATCATCGCAGCGGCCTCCACTCTGACACTGGCAGCCTGCAGCACGACACCGGCCCTGCAGAAAGGCTCCATCCGCGTGAATCAGGAGGCATATTACCCGACACAGGAGAAAATCGCCGTAGTGAACGACGGTGCAGTCGACCGCTTTGTCGTGGTTGATTCCAAAGGCAACGAGGTGCTCCTCGGAAAGCCGTCATATACGGCAAAAACCGACTGGAGCGACAAGACCCGCACCGTGCTTGATTTCTCATCAGTCACCGAACCGGGAGAATACCTGCTCATAGCCGGTGGCGACACCGCCACAGTAAAGATTTCCCACGACGCCCTGAAAGGAGTGGCCGACGATGCCCTGCGGTCGTTCTACTATCAGCGCTCAGGCATGCCGATAGAGGAGAAATATGCCGGGAAATGGCACCGGCCGGCCGGACATCCCGACGACCATGTGACGCTCCACCCCAGCGCCTACGGGCCCAGGCGCGGAGCATCGACGGTGATCAACTCATCGAAAGGCTGGTACGATGCCGGCGACTACAACAAGTACATCGTCAACTCCGGTTTCACCGTGGGACTGATGATGGATGTCTACCAGATGTTCCCGGAGTATTTCGCCGCCCAGAACGTCAACATCCCCGAGAGCGGCAATTCCACCCCTGACCTGCTCGACGAGATAATGTACAATCTCGAATGGATGCTCACCATGCAGGATCCCGACGACGGCGGTGTGTACCACAAACTCACCACCGACTCGTTCGAAGGCTTCATCGCACCCACCGAGTGCAAGAAACCGCGCATGGTGGTGCAGAAGACGTTGCCTGCCACGCTGGATTTCGCCGCTTCAATGGCTCAGGCATCGAGAATTTTCGCCAGATACGAGGCCGACTACCCCGGATTCTCCGAAAAGGCACTTAAGGCGGCTGAGGCTGCTTTCGCATGGGCGCAGTCAAATGCCGAGACGTTCTATAATCAGGAGGCTCTCGATCCTCCGGTATCTACAGGCGCCTACGGCGACATGCACGCCGCTGATGAGATGTTCTGGGCTGCGTCAGAAATGTATCTCGCCACGGGCAACGACAAATACATTGAGATAGCTGAGGCGGTGCAGCCTCATCAGTTCATCACCCCCACGTGGGGACAGACTTCCGGCCTTGGCGTGATGGCATGGCTGCTGCCCGATGAGGCCGCCCCCGTTTCCGCCACACCCGAACCCGAGTTTGTCGACAAAATGCGCTCCCTACTCACCGACTACGCCCACCACAGCATCGTGGGAGCCGACAACGCCGCATTCCACGCTCCCTACGGCGACGAAGCCACCGATTTCCACTGGGGCTGCCTTTCGGAGAAAGCCGGCAACACGGGCATAGCCCTCGTGCTTGCCTCTGAACTCACCGGCAATGAGGCTTACCGCAACAATGCCTACCGCAACATGAACTATATCCTGGGCGTGAATCCCACGGGCTACTGCTACGTCACCGGACACGGCTCAAAGAGCCCCATGCATCCCCACCACCGTCTGTCGGCTTCCGACGGCATCGACGAGCCAATCCCCGGATTTCTCGTCGGCGGTCCCAATCCGGGCCAGCAGGACAAGAACGACGGCGCCGTATACACCTCCGACCTCCCCGACGAGTCATATTCCGACACGGAGCCATCCTACGCCTCCAACGAAATTGCCATCAACTGGAGTGCCTCGCTCGTAGGACTGAGTTCCGCTCTCGACGCCTCGGCAAAAAAAATGTGACGCAAGCAAAACAATCCTACGATATGCTGTGTTATTTAGTTGGAATATGACGCGACCCACACCACACGATTCAACTATTGCAGGGAACTACATGCAGAGGCGCCGCGGCAATCCAAAATTGTTTGTTACACTTGCATATTAATTAAAAAAATTTCGCATTATGGGTAAATTTCTTTCAGATTTCAAAGAGTTTGCAATGAAGGGTAACGTAGTCGATATGGCTGTCGGCGTAATCATCGGCGGTGCCTTCGGCAAGATCGTAACCTCCCTTGTCAACGACATAATCATGCCGGTGGTCTCACTTGCTGTGGGCGGCGACGGATTCGCCAACTACAAGTACGTGATCACCCAGGGCAAGGAGGCCACCGAGACTGCGGCTGCCATAGAGGAGGTGGCTATCAACTACGGTATGTTCATCCAGAACATTGTCGATTTCCTTATCATCGCCTTCAGCATCTTCGTGGCTCTGCGGGTGATAATGAAATTCAAGAAGAAAGAAGAGGAGGCTCCCGCGGCTCCTGCCGGTCCTACTACCGAAGAACTCCTCACCCAGATCCGCGACCTTATAGCCAAACAAGAAAAATAAGGGCACTGCACCTTGCGCCCCATTTTTCTCATAGGATTCATGTGCTCGGGCAAGACTACTCTTGGCCGGGCACTTGCCGTGCGTCTTGGTGTGGATTTCTACGACCTTGACTCGGAAATCGAACGCGAGGCAGGGATGTCGGTGAAGGAAATATTCGCCGAACTCGGCGAAAGCGGTTTCCGCGACCTCGAGAGCCGCATGCTCACGCGCGTGGCAGCCAAAGGCGACTGCATCGTGGCCTGCGGAGGAGGCACACCGTGCCGCCCCGGAGCTATGGAACTAATGAACGAAGCCGGAATCACCGTAAGGCTCGTGCCGCAGGTACGACGCCACGTGCGACGCCTGATGACGGGACGACACAAGCGCCCGCTCATAGCTGCCATTGACAATCCCAAGGAAATGAAAGATTTCCTCGAATTCACCAGCGCAAAGCGCGAACCCCACTATTGCAAAGCCCGATACAAATTCGATTCCACATATCTCGAGAATCCGGCAGAAATTCAAGCCACCACTGAAAAATTCGTCGAACAGTTTTTCCCCGACCTTACCACAATCTGATCCAGCCATGCCCATTTTCAACCCTACCGCACTCGAACAGCTATTGGAAATAGCCGTCAACCGCCAGCAGATCACAATCGGACTGCCTAAATCAGCCAATCCCGCCGACCGGCGGTTTCCGCTCACTCCCGAAGCGGCAAAGATGCTGGTGGACAAGGGATTCGTGGTGAAGATGCAGGAAGGGGGAGCCGAAAGCATCCACTACACCGACTACCGCTATCAGCAATGCGGAGTCGACATCGTGACACGCAACGAGGCCCTGAAATGCGACATCGTGATCTCTCCTTCGGCCATCGACCCCATCGATGCGAGGGTACTCCGCCGCGGCGCGATGCTTTTCACAATGTTCGATTCGGCAGTGCTGAACGCGCAACTCCTCAGGATACTGATACGCAACAATATCACCACCATAGCGCTGGACATGGTGGAGGACGAGCGGGGTAACCGTCCGTTCTACGACATCCTCTCGGAGATATCGGGCCGCGCATCCATCGCCATCGCCGCATCGCTCTTGGCTGATCCTGAGCACGGCAAAGGCATTCTTTTAGGCGGCATCGCCGGAATTGTGCCTTGCGAAGTGACCATCCTGGGCTCGGGAATCGACGCCTGCGCGGCGGCAAGTTCGGCTATAGGCCTGGGCGCCATAGTGAGGATGTTCGACAATGATGTCTACCGCCTGCGCGCCGCCCTGCGCGACCTCGGAGCCGGTGTGAGCGGGTCGGCACTGCATCCGCATGTGCTCCAGGGAGCCCTTCGTTCGGCAGATGTGGTGATAGCCACCGGCCTGCGTCCCGGACTGGCCATAGGGGCCGACGTGGTCGACGACATGAAAAAGGGCGTGATAATCTTCGACCTCGACAGCGTTCACCCCACATTCCCGTCGCTTCCTCAGATTGACTTAGGCTACGGCATAACGCTAAGCGACACCGTCAGCGGAATTCGCCCGTGCTACGTGCATCCTGAGAACGGCGTGCCCCGCACTGCGGCCATGGCACTGAGCAACGCCCTGCTGACAATGCTCAATGATTTCACTGCCTGCGACGGATCGGCGAATGCCCTGATGCTCTCAAGCGGCATGCAGAAGGCGGCACTCACATTCATGGGCAAACCGGTGAATGTCACCGTGGCGAAAGTCACGGGTCTGCGGCACGTAGATATCAAGCTGATACTTCAATTCTCCTGACATCATGGCACAAAGGAAATTCTACGTTGTCTGGGAAGGCCTGCAGCCGGGCATCTACGACTCATGGGATGATTGCAAGGCTCAGGTGGATGGATACAAGGGTGCGAAATACCGCGCCTATGATTCGTGTGAGGCCGCCACCGCAGCTTTCCGAAAGAAGATGGATGTGGAGGAGATGCAGTTCTACACATTCCTGACACAGAAACGCGAGATGCGTCCCAACTATTCGGCCTATCCCGAGATAAAGCTCAACGCCATCGCTGTGGACGCCGCCTGCAACAAGAATCCGGGCGGCATGGTCGAGTACCAGGGTGTGGTGGTGGGCACAGGCGAGAGGCTCTTCCACGTGGGTCCCCTGCCCGGAGGCACCAACAACATAGGCGAATACATAGGCATAGTTCATGCCCTGGCATATCTGGCACAGCGGGGCGATGCCACCACTCCCGTCTACACCGACTCGAAGACAGCCCTATCATGGGTGCGTCACCGCCACAACCGCTCCACAGTGCAGCTTGCTCCGAACAGCAGACTCAAGGAACTGCTCGACCGCGCGGACCGATGGATAGCCACCCATACATGGCTCAATCCCATATATAAGTGGGAGACGGCGATATGGGGCGAGATACCGGCCGATTTCGGAAGAAAGTAATATGTGATAGTGAACAGTGAATAAGTCTTTTGATATCGACATAAGCAAGATCGACACGTCGAGCGTGGAGTTCCAGAACGCCCTGACGCTGATTTCCTACACCCGGCAGTCGGTGTTCCTCACCGGCAAGGCAGGCACCGGTAAGTCGACATTCCTGAAATATCTCACAGCCACGACGAAAAAGAAATTTGTGGTGCTCGCCCCTACGGGCATCGCCGCCGTCAATGCCGGAGGACAGACCATCCACTCGTTCTTCAAGCTTCCCTTCAAGCCCATCCTGCCCGACGATCCTGATTTCTCGTCGGTGCGACGGATCAAGAGCCGCATGAAATATAACAAACAGATGGTAAAGCTTCTGAAGAGTCTCGACCTGATAATCATCGACGAGGTGTCGATGGTGAGGGCCGACACGATTGATTTCATCGACAGGCTTCTGCGTACCTACTGCGGCAACATGCGTCAGCCTTTCGCCGGAAAGCAGCTGCTGCTCGTGGGAGATGTGTTCCAGCTCGAACCGGTGATCACCGGCGACACACGCGATGTGCTGAGCAACTACTACACACAGGGAATGTTCTTCTTCAATGCCTTTGCCTTCTCCGACCTGTCGATAGTGCCGATTGAGCTTACGAAAGTATTCCGTCAGACAGATGATATCTTCATAAGCCTGCTCGACCGCGTGAGGATAGCGCAGCCGCTGCCCACCGACATAGCCCTGCTCAACACCAAGGTGGATCCGCGCGAATCAGCTGCTGAAAAAGATTTCACCATGACGATCGCCACGCGCCGCGATATCGTGGACCGTATCAACGAGACACGCCTCGCACATATCAACCGCCCCGAGCGGCGATACATGGGAGAAATCACAGGCGATTTCCCCGACAACTCGCTGCCCACCGACAAGGAACTTGTGGTGAAGGAGGGCGCGCAGGTGGTGTTCGTGAAGAACGACATGGAGCGCAGATGGGTGAACGGTACGATCGGACGCATCGCAGAAGCCGGCGAAGACATGATAATCGTGGAGACGGAGGACGGGACAAAGCATGATGTGGAACGGGAACTGTGGGAAAACGTACGATATGAGTACGATGACGAGAAGAAGCAAGTGAAGGAAATAGTGATCGGCACATTCAAGCAGTTTCCACTGAAATTGGCGTGGGCCATCACCATCCACAAGAGCCAGGGACTGACGTTCGACAAAGTGGTGATCGACGTGGGGCAAGGCGCTTTCTCAGGTGGTCAGACCTACGTGGCCCTGAGCCGCTGCCGCTCGCTGGAGGGTATAACCCTGCGGTCGCCTATCGACTGGCGCGACATATTCGTGAACCAAAGGGTAGTGAATTTCAGCCGGTCGTTCAACGACGACCGGCTTATCCACCGGGCATTGGAGAACGCCCGTGCCGATGACCGTTACCACCGCGCGGCACAAAGCTTCGATGCCGCCGACTACCCGGCGGCGGCGCGGTTTTTTGCCGAGGCCGTGAATGCACGCAATGCCTTGGATCGCGAGGATGCCGTGCGCCTGATTTCAATGAAGCTGTCGAGATTCGGAGCCCTCGCCGACAAAGTCAAGACTTTGGAGGATGAAATAAACGGGTACAGACGCAGGCTCCTGCGTCTCGCCATAGAATATGTGGATATGGGAGAAGTGGTGCGAGAGGAGGGATGGGAAATCGAAGCAGCCATACGCAACTACGACAAGGCGATCGAGCTTGCCCCCGACTACCACATGGCATGGCTGTGCAAAGGTCTCGCCCTGGCACAGAGCGGCGACATCGACGGAGCCATCGCTTCGCTGCAGAAGGCATCGAAGCTGAATACCGATGATTACCGCCCACTCTACGAAGCCGGCAGGATAGAGATCGAGAGCGGCGACCTGATGACCGGCATGGATTTCCTGCTCCACGCCCTGCAGCGCAACGACAGTATCCCCGACATCCACCGCGCCCTCGCCGACGGTTACGAAAAGGCCGGCGACAAGGAAAGCGCCTCCTTCCACCGGAAAGAGGCGCAGAAGCTCAGGAAAAACCGCAAACGCACTGACTGAATCACCTCAGCACCATTCAGTATCCTGATTGCAGATTATTATGATGAATATTCCAAATTCGATTTCGGCGCCTGCAGAAGGCACTGTCGGAGGCGAGAGCCTGGAGCTGTATAAGATCGGTACACGAAATATGCTATGGCTGACCGTGAGGGAGGGACGGCGGTTTATCTTGAAGGGTTTGCCGGAAGAGTTACGCAGCCATATAGAAGAGGCAACGCGCCTGCGGAAGGAATACTCTCTCGGATTGAGAATCAACCATCCGGGAGTGGCAGGAGTATATGGATTCGAGTATCATCCTGAAGTCGGACCGGTAATAGTGATGGAGTATGTGGACGGCACGACACTGGAGGAGTTTCTCGGCAAGGGTAGACAACCTTTGAAAGTGAGAGTGGCAATAGCCAGGCAGATTGCCGGGGCATTGGCATACATGCATTCATCAGGATTATCCCATCGCGATCTCAAGCCTGACAATATATTGATAACGCGCCGCAATGAAGCGAAAATAATCGACATCGGTCTGGGTGACAGTGAGGATTCGGTGATCTACAAGCAGTCGGTTGGCACTGAGAGTTTTGGCGCGCCCGAGCAGCAGATGCCTTGTGTCGGGGATTCGAGGGCTGATGTATATTCGTTCGGAAAACTTTTGAATTTGCTTTTGCCGGAGGCTCGCTTTAAGAAATTGCGTGCTCGCTGCCTGCAGGCGGATCCCGACAAGCGAATTGCGATGGAGGATGCGGCAGAATGGCTCGAAGGCAAAGAGAAGAATGGAATTGCAATACACAGCATTGTCTTGGTGTGTGTGTTGGTGGCAGTTGTCGTGACGGTTGGAATTATCAGTTTACGACATTCATCAACGCAAGATGCTATGCGAATGCAGAATGATAATCCGGAGAATATTGAGAATAATGTTGAGGATAATAATATGACTATCGGCGAGAGCGATAGAGAGGATAATCAAAAAGATAGCGAGAAGGAAATCCCGGTCGTAAAAGGAGTAATGCCTAAGGAATCGAGACAGCCGGAGGAAACAGTCTTAGATAATGAAAATAAGGGTGAACAGAAATATGAAAAGATGTATGATAGATATATGGCCGAACTTTACGGAGAAATCGACAGGTTGGGATGTGGATTTGATAAGGAAACAGGTTTGTATATCGACTCAATAGCATTGTCACGCTCCCGGATAGCTGCTGACATTGCGGGCCGAATGATAAACGAGCTTTCGGAGGCCGGTTGCCCACATGGAGAGATGACACGTCTTGGAAATCTGATGATTGAAAATATGGAATTGGCTATTGAGAAGATTGATGGGAGGAAGCTGGAGTAGGATTCAGATTTTCGGGGTACCGGATTTTGAAGGTGATGCCTGAGGCACTGCCTACTATGGATGTGGATGGTGCGGCTCCCTCCCGGAATACGCGTGCGAAATAGACCGGGGCCTGCTGGGTGAAGCATCCGCATTCCACTATATCTCCTACGCGGAGAGTGGTGGAATTTTCTACGCTGACAACTTTGAAGAGCATGGAGTTTTCATGGCGGAGCACACAGATCCGGTTAGGTTGCCAACGCAGCTCTATTTCGGCCCCAAGGGGCAGCTTCCGGCTTTCTATGTAATTACCTGTATATTCACGAGACTGGATGGAAAATTCTGATGCGCAGAAATCATCTATGTTTTTGAAGCCTATCAGATTACAGAGGGCAGTGACGGTGTAGGCGTTGGGGCGGTAGCCGGCACCGGTGTCGGATATGTACCTCCATATACGTTTTAAGGTTGTGGCGCTTACTGTACCGCAGCTTTTCTCTTTCAGTAGGTCGGAAAGGCGGGAGTAGTCATCGGGGGCTTTCAAGGGAAAACAGATGTGGCTCTCAACTTCTTTTTTAAGGAGTTCGAGATGTTCGGGATCGATGGTATGTCGAAATTTCATTTGATGATAAATAATCGTTGATAAGTTCTATTAATGTCCTTTGGCAGGAAATAATGCTCTCCAGCCAAAGGACACCACCAGACCTTGATGCTTTGCAAAATTAGTGAAAATTATCGGAATGAACTTAAAGGGATGGCTAATGGACTGAAAAATGGACTAAAATGGAATTTCCAATGTTGATTATTACTCCATAACTTTGCAATCGAAAAAACATAACCCTAAAACTGTAACATTATGAAAAAAGCTAAAATTGCGGGGACCTTCCCTGCATGGAAAATCGGAGGATTGGCTCTGGCCTTCCTCATGCTTATCGGTATGGCCTCTTGCGGGGGCAACGGCGATCCAAATAGCGTGAAACTCGAAGTGAAGCCGGAACTTGGCGATCTCGGTAATTACATGACTATCGACACTAAGGAAGCTACGATAAGCCTCAGTGAATTCACCGATGACGGAAGAGAATACATAAAATTGGCTTCGACGCTTCAGGTTAAGGTTACAAAGGATGTGGCTACTAATTGGGGTTTTGACCTCGATGTAGTGATCCTTGACGGAAATATGAACGAGATCACAGATTTCGGTGATTATGACATAGAAGACAAGAATGACTTTGACTTGGGCGACTTCAATCATTATCTGACAGCCGGCGATTATAGAGCGGTGATGGACAAGTCAGGACCCAAAAAGGATTGGGACGGCAAGGCGAGTGCCATGTGGGAAATGGTCAAGCAGAAGGGAAAGTATATTGTGCTAAAGCCTTCATATAGCAGCTCTAAGTTTGTGAAGTATACCGGTAGCGCAGCCAGCAGCTCTTCTTCTGATTCTGATGAGGTTACCGAGATAGTGGCAGATGAAGTGGAGGTAGAGACAGTATCAGCAGGAAGTGAGGACTGGGACAGCATCCTTGATGAATATGAGAAATACTGCGATAAGACAGTGGCTCTTTACAAGAAGGCACAGGCTGGCGATATAAGCGCAATGACAGAGTATGCCTCGCTTCTTGAATCGGCTCAGTCGCTTCAGAAGAAGCTTGAGAATGCCGGATCTGATCTGTCGGCAGCCCAGGCAGCCCGCTTGAACAAGATTGCCGCCAAGATGGCCAATGCCATGATGTGATGATTTCAGGCCTACGTCCTCAACACACTTTCAAGACGTGCTATTGTTCTGAGGGCGCTGAAATTTAATTTGTAGAATCAGAATATTATTGCTAATTTTGTGGCGGAGGATTTCGGAGGAAGCTTACTGGGCTTCCTCCGGAGACTCTGAGAAACATAAGAGCGTTTACGAAGCGCTTGTCTCTTGACTGTTTGGAATTCTGGCAGAT
>CAYZPI010000034.1:0-31259 GCA_964480085.1 uncultured Bacteroides sp.
CAGCCCCTGAAGGTGATATATCTGGCTGACGAAAGAGAGAAGGAGCAATGCGAGCGCTGGATGAGCCAGAACGACATCAAAGGCGAGCACGTGTACCTCCCCCACGACAATATGGAGCGTTTCAACGGCGATTTCAACATCGTGGGCATCCCCTTCGGCATCCTCATCGATAAGAAGGGCAATGTGATCAGTACCAAGCTGCACTCCATCGGCAAGGAAGATCCAAAAATCGAATCACTCCTTAAAGAATAATTAGTTATAGCTTGCGCATAAATAAATGTGCATTTGACTCTCACGCTGAGCCGTGGAGAGTTGTATGAGAAAAGTTCACGCAAAGGCGCAAAGAACGCAAAGATTGTTTTAATTTATTTCTCTGCGCCCTCTGTGTCATTGCGTGAGCTTAGACTCTGCGAGCCCTCTGCCTCTCCGCGTGAGGCTTGTGGGAATTTGAACATCCCATAGTGTGAATTTGTTAATATAATAAAAACACACACTATGGCAAACGTTTCAACACCGACCAACACCGGGGCCCAACCGGCCTATGCACCCCGCAACTACTGGGTGTTCCTGATTTTTATCGCCATTATCGGCGCGTTCTCATCGCTCGTCAACGACATGTATCTTCCCACCGTGCCGTCGATGATGAAAGAGTTCCATACCACTCCGTCGATGACCCAGATGGGCATCTCGATGGCTATGATAGGCATGGGAATCGGTTCGGTGTTGTGGGGATCGGCTTCCGACCGCTACGGACGCAAGCCTGTCCTCATCATTTCCTTGGTGATATTCGTTCTGGCCACAGCCGTATCGCTCTTCTCGAAGAATATCACATTCTTCATCATCTGCCGTCTGTTCCAGGGTCTGGGAGCCGGTGGGGCCATGGTGCTTTCCACCTCCATTCCGGCTGATGTATATATGGGCCGACAGCTTGCCAAGCTGATGGCGATTATCGGTGCAGTCAACGGCGTGGCCCCTGCTCTTGGCCCGGTAGTGGGCGGCCTGATGACCGACTGGGTAGGTTGGCGCGGTATCTTCGTCGTGCTCCTCGTGATAGGGGTGGGGATGACCTTCTGGACCACCCGCTACACCGAGACGCTACCGCCTGCCCGCCGCTTGCACACCATCGGTCTCAAAGGTTATGTGAAAGCCTACAAATCGCTCTTCACCAACGGACGGTTCATGCTATACGTAACCATAAAGGCAGTGGCTATCGGTCTGCTCTACGCCTACATATCATCCGCCCCATTCATCATACAGACCCACTATGGCTTCAGTGCCATGACATTCGGCCTAATTTTCGGGGGCAACGCCCTGACTATGGGCATAGGATCGGCCCTCGCCCCACGGTTCAAGGTGATGAAGCAGGCTATGGTGGTGGGCTGTGTAGGCATGTTCGTTTTCGCGGTGGCCGTGGCGACGGTTATGTGGCACGAGGCTCCCTTCTGGCTCTATGAGATTCTCACTATCCCGATGCTGCTCTTCTCCGGCATGATATTCGCCAGTTCCAATACATTGGCCATGGAGGTAGGCCGTGACGAGGCCGGCACTGCATCTGCCATCCTTAGCGTAGTGAAATACGCCTTCGCAGCCGTTGTATCTCCCCTTGTAGGCCTCGGGAACATATTCCATTCTTCCGCCATCGCCTACGTGGCTGTCACGGCCATTGCCCTCATCCTCGCCTGGTGCGCCTACCGCCTCGCCCCTCTCGCCGACATGGTCCGCACCAAATGATCCCCGCCAACATACCCACCCGGAGACAAACCCCGCCTGATGGCCGCAAAAGCCTTCTAAAGAAAGCAGCGCTGCCCCGAATCAAGGGATGGGGCTCTTGAAGCCCCGGACTCGGCAGGCAGGGTTTGTCTCCGGGTGGGGGTGCGCTTGGATAGATGATTAGATTTTTTTCTTGCATTTATCTTCATAAATCGCTATTTTTGCAGAAATATGAATCCAAATGCAAAATACTGATCCTGAACTCCCTCAATATCACAAGCGCGCCTTTGCACATAACTACCACGCTCCCTTTATCTATCATATTATTTTGAAAAAGCAGTCAGGATGCGAGGTGTTCGGAGTCGTAAAAGGAGATGCCAGGATAGCTCCGGGAGGGCTTGGATGCGCATATATCGAGGATACGGCACTGGGGCGTGTCATAGCAAAGAAAGTAGTGCTCATTCAGAGGGAATATCCGGAGCTACAGGTGTATCAGTACAAGGTGATGCCCGACCATGTGCATATCATACTGCGCGTGAAGGTATGGACAGAGATGCATCTTGATTCTTATATCGACAGCCTAATGGATAATATCGCTGCTTCATATTCCGAAGCCATTGGAAAGGATATATCAAAGGATGATATTTTCCAATCCGGATACTGCGACAAACCACTCCTGCGCGGCAGGAACCTTGATACCTTATTTCAATATATCAGAGAGAATCCGCACAGGCTGGCCATGCGCATGCAGTTCCCTCAATTCTTCAGCACATTGCGGAATCTACGGATTGGCGACAAGGATTACGCTGCCTACGGTAATCTTTTCCTTTTCCGCAATCCTGACAAGGATGCTGTGAGAGTCAGAAGGCATTTTACGCCTGATGAGGTAGGGCAAAAGAAGGCAGCATGGCTTTCCGGGGCCTCACAAGGCACCATCCTCATCTCTCCCTTCATCTCATCAGAGGAAAAAGAGATAAGGGCTGCGGCTGAGGCTATGGGTGCAAAGATTATCCTCATAACCCATGAAGCTTTCGGCGAGCGGTTCAAACCTGCCGGGCACAATTTCGACCTCTGCAGCCAAGGACGCCTTCTGATCATATCTTTAGGCTTGCCGCAAGGCACCCCCATTTCACGCTCCCTCTGTAATAAAATGAACGAATTAGCCTCAGCGATAGCTGAAAATACCTGATAGACGTTCCTGCCGCGGTTTGTCTACGGGGGGGATTTCGAATTCTTACGTTCCTTTCCAGGTAATTTTGCAGAATCCCCGAAAAATAATTACTTTTGTAAAGGAATTAGCAGTTTTTAGAAGCTTGCTGATTTATCAAGTCATACTACCTTAAGAATATACCAAATCAATTTTAATCCTCATGAGAAAGCTATCCATGCTTACCGCGACAGCCATGCTTGCCGGTGGATGTGTCTTTGCCGAGACCTATCCCTATCAGGACGAGGCTTTGTCGCCGACCGAACGTGCCGCCGATCTTGTGTCGCGTATGACACTCGACGAGAAAATCGACCAGGTGGGCCACAACACCGATGCCATCTCAAGGCTCGGTGTCAAAGGCTATAACTATTGGAATGAGGCCCTGCATGGTGTGGCCCGGTCCGGACTTGCCACATCTTTCCCGTCCTCGAAGGCGATGTCGGCCACATGGGATCTGCCTCTGATATTCCAGACGGCCACAGCCATCTCCGACGAGGCCCGCATATACAACAATGACAAGGGTAAGGGACTCATCTACTGGTGTCCCACCATCAACATGAGCCGCGACCCACGCTGGGGGCGTGATGAGGAAAACTACGGCGAGGACCCGTTCCTGACAGGAAAGATTGCCGTGGAGTACATAAAGGGCATGCAGGGCGACGACCCCAGGCACTACAAGACCATCGCCACCACGCAGACATTCGATGTGGAGGAGGGTACAGTAGACCTGTATGCTGCCGCATCGTCGGCTGATCTGCGTCTGCACCAGACTATCTCCACTGAAGGAGCTACAGTGAAGCTCACCTACAAATCCGATCCATCCGGCATCTCCAATATTTTTGCCGACAGTACGCCTGACACTGACAAGGTGTACAACCTCACTGGAATATGCGTTGGGGATCCCTCCGATTTTGATAATCTTCCCGGCGGATTCTATATCCTTGGCGGCAAGAAGATCGTGAAGAAATAGCCCCACGACTGATATATTTCGTAGAATAATATAATCAGTGTACGGATGCGAGATGTCGCTACCGTACACTGATTTACTGTTTCATGAATTGCTACCGGTATTCAAGGCATTATGTAAAAAAAATTGCTGAAAAATTTGGTTTATAAAATAAACTGTTTTAACTTTGCAACCGAAAAAGGGGCGGAATCGCGCGACCGCTTTTTTCAGAGATATTTGGTTTATAATATAAACCGATTTATTAACCCCTAAAAATTCCTGATTATGGAAGACAAAAAAATCACACCACAAGAGAGCATGGAACTTATCGCCAACATGATCGCCAGCACACGTGAGCAACTCACCTGTGGAGCCGGAAACATGCTGCTCTTCTGGGGCTACCTTTGCGTAGCGGTGGCCCTGCTCAGCGATCTTTATACCTATCTGCGCTTCGGGAAGGGAATTGACATACCCTTTTCCCCGCAACTGATATGGTGGCTTATACCTATAATCGGAATTCCTTACACCCTTTATGCGCGGCAGCGCAATTCATTGCTGCGTAATGTCACCACCTACACCGACAGACTGACGGCATCATTGTGGAATTATGTGCTTTGGCTGGCACTGGCAGCCTTTATCGTCGGAGCCTTGTTTTTATTCTCGGGCTTCAAGGTATGGTATATAATGATGCTGTTCGCCTTTTTTGTGGTGGGTATGGCTGTGTCTGTGCAGGGTATGATCATCAGGGAGAAATCCATGATATTCGGGGGCGCTTTCAGTGTCATAAGCGGCGGATTCATTGTTGCAGGTATGATTGCGGGCGTGTACTGGTTGTGGATGTACTCAAGTCCGCTGTTCATCATATCTTTCATTGTGATGATGATAATACCCGGTCACATTCTCAACCGTAAAGCCGCCCGGAACCGATGAAGGAGCTTGATCCGCTGTTGCACTCTCAGCTGCGCCTTGCCATAATGTCGATATTGATGAATGTCGACGAGGCTGATTTCGTTTACCTCAAGGAGAAGACGGATGCCACGGCAGGAAATCTGAGCGTTCAGCTCGACAAACTGTCCACCGCCAGATATATCTCGATGGAGAAAGGTTTTGTCGGTAAGAAAACCCGTACGGTGTGCAGGATCACCGCTCAAGGACGTAAAGCGTTTGAAGAATATGTCATGGCCATCAAAGAGTATCTGAATCTCTGATCGGATATAGATGCATTCTTATGATTAATTACAGCTGTCCATTTGTTTCGAAAATCTACAAATGGACAGTTGTTTCGTGTAACCAACCGTTGAGATTTACAGCCCCGCGCCATCCGATCAGCATAAATTTTTTGATGGAGTGTAACTTATATGGACATTTCTGTATCTAACGTTACACTCCATCAAAAAATGAAAAGTCCACCAAAAACAAGCAGGGAGTTCGCTTTTTTCGTCAAAGAACACTCCCGTATCATCAACAAGGTCTGTTGGGCCTATGCCACACCTAAAGTGCCTTTCGAGGATCTGCGTCAGGAAATTGAAATACTGCTCCAAAAGCAAAGCACTCCCACGTTGTGTAAGGGAGTGCTTTTGCCGCTTGAAATTTTTACTTGCTGAGGAATCTTGCAGAGAGTTTCTTGCGGATGGGCTCGTCGTAGTATTTAAGGGAAAGCCAGGCGATGATAATCACTGCAATGACCATTATGATGGTGACTGGCCAAATTTGAGAGGATGACGGATGAGTATTCCAAATCCAGGCGTAGAAATAATACATGAACGGATAGTGGATTATATAGACCGGATAGGATATGCTGCCCAGAAATTCGCATATCTGTCCGCTATTGCGGTCGGAAGTGTGGCCCGAGGCTCCAATATAGACAATCAGGGGGAAGAAGATCAGAGTGCACAAAATGTCGTAGATGCCGTTCATTATATTGGGCTCGGCACCGTCAACATAAGGCATGGATAGTAACAGCACGATCAATGCCGTGCAAATCCAGAATGCGCCTCTGATGCGGACGGGGCGGAATTTGCGCGACATCAGCAAGCCAATCGAGAATGAGAATGTCATTCGGGCAAGTCCGATCCAAAACCCATAGTCGGCAGCCGTCCAGCCGAATCCGATATTGTAGTAGCCGGAAACATTGCCTAATGAAACATATGCAAGGCATGCCCCGGCAAGCCCTGTGAAAACAATCAGCCAACGGGTGGAGAATTTATGGAGGAACAGTGCATAGAATATGCTGCCGATATACTCAAAGAACAGGGACCATGAAGGACCGTTTAATGGAAACATCTCTCCGTTGCCCCTGATTTCAGGCAAAGTGTGTGGAAGTGCGGGAATCATAAGTAGTCCGAGCAGCAGCGACAACACAACCGCGGTGACGGACACGGCAGAGCCGTCCCATTTTTCGCAGCCTTGAAGCACGAACGAAATCACGCCGAACAAGACACCGATAATCACCATCGGTTGCAACCTGATGATGCGCCGCAGAAGGAAATTACCTGTGGTCATCCCTTTTGACCAACGTCCGTCGTAGGCATAGCCTAAGACGAAGCCCGAAAGCACGAAAAAGAAATCTACGGCAAGATAGCCGTGGTTGACGCATTGGTCGATGGGAGAAGAGGCGAACGCCTCGCCAATGTGATAGAAAATCACCATCAACGCTGCCACTCCGCGAAGGCCGTCCAGCAGCTCATATCGCGGCTTGCTTATGGAAGAAGTATTCATCTATATCAAATCATGTTCAGAATTTGCCTACAAAGGTAGGTATTTTTTTCTCTCCGTCCATCATCCGGAAAGAGCGGGTCGTGACTTTCTCAATAAAATAAGCGTGGTCTCAAAGCTCCCCAACCCTAATGATAGACTCTCATTTACGAAAACTATGAAAGATTCAATGAATTTGGAATATCAATATATTTTTTATAACTTTGTGATTAATAACTCAAGTTTCGCAAGTTCAACGTCCTTAAGCTTTTGCTTGCGAAAACTGAATTAGAAATTAAAAAAAAGTTATCGAGACATGTTTAGTTTAAAAGGAAGAGTTGCAGTTGTGTCCGGAGCAAGCAGTGGTCTGGGTGCACAGATGGCAAAAGGATTTGCACAGCAAGGTGCAGACGTGGTTATCACGGCAAGGAGAATCGAGAAACTCGAAGCGTTGGCAGAAGAGATCAGTCTCGAATATGGAGTGAAATGTCTGCCCGTAAAATGTGATGTGACCGACACTGAATCAGTCAACAATGCTGCTGCCTTGGTTGAACAGGAATTCGGTAAGGCTGATATCTTGGTGAACTGTGCCGGAGCGAACAAAGGGACCGGAGTGCTGGATACTACGGATGAAGAGTGGGATTTTACTGTCGATACCGATTTTACAAGTGTCTTCAAGGTTTCCAGAGCCTTCGGAAACATCATGAAGAAACATAATTATGGCAGGATAATTAATATAGCCTCCATGTATGGACTTGTCGGAAATACTGCAATGGATGTGGTGGCTTATCATGCTACAAAAGGTGGCGTCGTGAACATGACCCGTGCAATGGCTGCTGAACTCGCAAAGTACAATATCACGTGCAATGCCATCTGTCCCGGCTATTTTGCCACTGAGTTGACAATCGATACGTTAGAGACAGAATTCTTCCAGGAATATATGAAACGGACCGTTCCATTAGGGAGATACGGACGTGAAGGAGAACTCAATGCTGCTGCAATTTTCCTCGCCAGCGATGAAGCTTCTTATGTTACGGGTGCAATTCTTCCTGTTGACGGTGGCTACACAGCCGTCTGAATCTATCAGATAACAAAAAGTATTGCTATCCGATTATTACATAAAATAAAAATTTTCGAGAGCTCGATCGCTAATTAAACTGCGGTCGAGCTCTCTGGCAAGGGGAAATACGCGGGGATAGAACGAGAGAATGTCCGGCTACAGTCAGAGATCAAGAACGCCAACATAGAAAGTGACAAGGTGTTGGTGAGGAGCGTGGAAATGGAAAAAGAGCTGTGAGGGTCGGTTACTTGTTGTAGTGGAAAGTTTTTGATGTATTGTCGGGGAAAGCGAGTTTGATGTCAATGGCACATTCTTTGGGTGTTGTAAAAGAATGGCTCCCATTTGAGGTGGAAGTCATTCTTGTGATTGTTCAGTATGAGTATGTATAAAAACGGATATGGATCAGTTGGACATGGTGATCAGCACGAGTCCGACGATGAACAGCACGAACATAGAATAGATCAGGGCGTTGGTGCCTTTAGGCGCGTTCTTGAACTCTTTCCATACCCAGATGCCCCATATCATGGCCACGATCGGAGCGGCATTGCTCAGGGCGTAGGATATAGCCGGATTGGCCGCGCTCGTGCCCATGAAGCTGATGAGCATACCGCCCATCCATATCAGTCCGCCGAGCATACCGATGAGGTGAGTGCGTGTACTTCCTTTGAGGTAATCCTTGAAAGAGAGCGGTTTGCCCTCTACCGGATGCTTCATAGCGATGGTGTTGTATATGGGAGTGGTGAGAAGCGCGCCGACAGCGAAGAAGAATACACCGGTGTAAGGTATGAAGGTGCCTGTGCCCCCATCCACGTACTCTGGGCTTAGCGACTTCACCACAAGACCGTAGAAGAATATCAATGCCACGCCCGCAATGCCGGCGAGCACTATTCCTTTGGTCGAAGGATTCTGGTTGGTCGATGAGATTCTGCCGTAAGCCTTTGCGCATAGATAGATGGCTACGATAATGATGGCCACACCGATCCATAGCAGCGTCTGATTGCCTGGATAGACACCTCCGGCCACTACAACCAAGATGTAATTGAATATGATGCCACCGATCCAGCCAAGTCCGCCGCCGATGGGGAATCCCACCGACATACCGGCTACAGCCATGGCAGCCGTAAGGAAAATCGTGGCGAAATTCCATACTGCACCACCGAGGAAGGCCCATCCGGCGCTGCTCCAGTCGAGATGAGCGAGATCGCCTGTGAAATCGCTGCCGCCGAGGATAAAGGCCCCGATAAGAGCGGTGAGGAAGACACCGATTGTGAAGTCCCAATAAAAGAGCTCAAAGCTCCATTTTGGAGTAGCCACCAGTTTCTGGGTGTTGGCCCAGCTGCCCCAGCAGATGCAGCAGATCACGCAGCATATTATGGCGCCGATGTAGTTAGTTACGAGTATCATGACGTTCGGCGATCATTCGTGTACGTAGAGGTCCCATCCGATATAGGTGTCGATCGCTTCGCGGAGGATATCCACCACGTCGGTGCGAACCATGGCCACATGATGCTCGAAACCGTTCTTGCAGATGAACTTCATCAGCCCCTGGAGGTTATCGACCTTGGTGACTGCGATACATCCGTCCATTCCGTAGGGATCCGAGGTCATTTCGCCTTTGCCGAGGTAGGCTTTGATCACGCCGGCTGTGTCGTCGGTGGAGATGCGGAAGAATGTGAAATCACCGGGAGCAGCCTTGGCATATACGGCACCGAATGTGTTCACCTTGCCGAGAGTACGGCCGAGCACACCGAGCGGACCGAGCTTGAGGTCGTTCTTCATGAAGCTCTTGGGAGCGTTGCCACAATGGGTGCATACGCAGCGGTTGCGATCCTCGGCAAAATTGTTGTTCCAGTCGAGGAGCACGGAAGCTTCCTTCGCTGCAAGCATCAGTGCGTACATCGATACAGCTCCTGCTACATCGGTCTCGCATGCGCATGGGATAAGTTTGTCGCCCAGCATACTCATGGTCACGCAAGCCGCGCATCCGTAGTTTTGTTCCAGGGAGTCCCAGCACTGGATGGCGCAGGCGTCCACTTCGTTGGCCTTAATCCAGTCCTCTACGGCAAGTGCGAATTTTGCCACCAGGGGAAGTTTCTCACGGTAGGTGTCGGGCACTGAAGCGTAACCGGTGATGGAAGCCATCTTTTCTGCGACACGCGCGTCGTTATCGTCTATGCGTCGGGCGTTCTCAATTATCTCGCTCAGGTCGACAGGAACCACGGTTATGCCCGAAGCCTGAAGCAGTTTCTCACTGTAGCGGCATGTGTTGAAGCCGAGCGGACGAGTACCGATCTGACCTATGCGGCAATGGGTGAGTTTCTTTACTACACGGCATATTGCAGCAAACCGGTTGATGTCCTGCATCAGGAGCGGGCTGTTGATGGAGTAGGTGTGGAGAGTGGTGTCGGTGAACGGAATTCCGTACTGATAAAGGTTGTTGCATACGGAGATTTTGCCGCAGAAAGCATCGCGGCGGCTATCGAGGTCAACCTTATCGTTCTCGTCATCGCAAGCCTGCACGAGTACGGGCACATTTAGGTCTGCGCGGCTTATGGCATTGATGATGCCGATCTCAAAGCCGAAATTCGGAAGCGAAACGATGATGCCGTCGATCTCGTCTCTGTATTTGCGGAAAAGCTCGGCGCATTTTTTACCGTCCTCCAGGGTCTCCATCGAGCCTTCGGTGGGAGTATCGGAGGGATCGAGGATCACATAGCCGTAGCCGGCCTCCTCAAGGTCGGAAAGGAGGGTTTTGCGTACATCGATTGCGAGGTCGGAGTTGAAATAGGCGCGTGTGCCTATGATGATTCCGAACGTTTCCTTGCCTTTTAGAGCGTCTTTCTTCATTTTCTTTTCATGGATTAAATGTTAGGAAATATTGTTGATTATTTGTGGTTCACAAGATTCACTGCCTCTTTCCATCCGCTGTAAAGAGCAGCGTCCCTTTCGGGATCGGTCTCCGGTATTATCATGTCATCGGACTTGCGGATTGCCTGCACCTCTTCGAGACTGTTCCAGCGGCCGAGCGCGAGTCCGTTCATAATCACGGCGCCGAAGGCCGATGCTTCTTCGATATCTGCACGGTTCACCGGTACACCGAGCATATCAGCCTGGAATTGCATCAGGAAATTGTTCTTGGTGGGACCTCCGTCGACACGCAGTTCCTTAAGGGTCACACCGGCTTTGCCTGTCATGGTGTCCGTGAGATCCTTTATCTGATAGGCGATGGCCTCAAGAGCTGCACGGCAAACGTGGCCTTTGCCGCTTGCGAGAGTCATGCCTACAATCGCTGCCTTGGCTGAGGAATTCCACCACGGAGCGCCGAGACCGGCAAAAGCGGGTACGAAATACACCCCGCCATTGTCGGGTACACTCAGGGCCAGCCGTTCAACCTCTCCGGGCGAGTTGATGAGTTCGAGTTTGTCGGCGAGCCATTTGATGGTGGCTCCGGTGCAATGTATGTTGCCCTCGAAAGCGTAGTGTACCTTTCCCAGGGCTGCGAATCCTACGGAGGTGACGAGTCCTTCCGGGGCTGCCACTGGTTCGGGACCGATGTTCACCATCACCGACGATCCGGTGCCGTAGGTGGCCTTACCCATTCCCGGGGCGAAGCACATTTGTCCTACCAGTGCGCCGTGTGAGTCACCGATGGCGCCGGCAATCCTGATGGACTTGGTGAAGAGGCCTCCTACAGTGGTCTCGCCGAATATGGAGTCGCAAGGCTTGGCTTCTGGCAGCATTGAGGCGGGAATCCCGAAGATGTCGAGCAAGTCATCATCCCATCTGAGGGTATGGATATTGAACAGCAACGTGCGTGAGGCGTTGGTGTAGTCGCAGGCGTGCACACGGCCGTCGGTCAGTTTCCATATCAGCCAGGATTCGATGGTGCCCATCAGAAGGTCGCCTTTGTCGGCGAGGTCCTTTGCTCCTTCCAAATTGTCGAGTATCCATTTCACTCCGCTTGCTGAGAAATAAGGATCGATCATAAGACCGCTCTTTGCCTTGACAACGGGTTCATGCCCGGCCTCACGCAGCTTGTCGCACAGGTCGGCACCGCGTTGACATTGCCATACCACGGCATTGTAGACGGGTAGGCCGGTACGACGGTTCCACACCACCACAGTCTCGCGTTGATTGGTGATTGCGAGAGAATAAGAATCCTCCGGCGAATTGAGGTCGATGCCTTCAAGAAGTATGCCGATGGCTTTTAGCGTATTTTCGTAGATCTCTACCGGATCGTGCTCCACCCATCCCTTACGGGGATAGTGCTGCCGGTGTTCAATGTTGGCACGTTTAGTGAGGACACCGTCGTCGAAAAGCATCGCTTTTGTTGCGGAGGTACTCTGGTCTATGGCTATAACTCTGTTTCTCATGGCTTAATGTATTATTTTTCTAAGAACTGCAAGGCAGTCTGAACGATACCGTCCGAATCAAGACCGTAATGTTTGAATATCTCGGGTGAAGTGCCGTGAACAACATCCTCGTCCGGTATGCCGATTATCTTGACCGGAACGGGATTCTCTGCGATTGTCTCCACAACTGCAGCTCCCAGGCCTCCGAAGCGGCTGTGTTCCTCTACGGTGATGATGCGGCCTGTCTCGCCGGCGGCTTTCATGATTGCATCAGTATCAAGCGGCTTTATAAACGCCATGTCGAGCACACGGGCGCTGATTCCTTGCTCCTTTAGCTTCAGGGCTGCCTGATAGGCATGGTACACTGTTTCTCCTGTGGCTATGATAGTGAGGTCTTTGCCGTCGGTGAGCATATTGGCTTTGCCTATTTCAAGACTGAAATCATCATTATCGTACACATCGGGCACCGCAGCCCTGCCTACACGGATGTAGAATGGCTCAGGGTTCTCCACCAGCATCTTTACGAGTCTGGCTGTCTGACGTGCATCGCACGGAAGCACCACATTCATTCCCGGGAATGTTCGGAGCACTGCAATGTCGTGGAGGCTGTGGTGGGTTGCTCCCAGTGCACCGTAGGCCACACCGCCACTTACACCGAGGATCTTGACATTGGTGCGGTTGTAGGCCACATCCACCTTCACCTGCTCCAGACTACGTGCGACATAAAAACATGCCGGGCCACATACATAAGCCTTTTTCCCGCTGTGGGCGAGTCCGGCCGAGATGCCGACTGCATTCTGCTCGGCTATTCCACATTCCACGAACTGATCCGGCAGCTCTTTTGCAAAATCGCCGAGTGTTACCGATCCACGGGCATCTGTAGTCACCGCCACAATATCTTTGTCGGTACGCGCCAGCTCAAGAAGCGTATCTGTAAATGCTTTTCTACAGGCAATCATTTTTTATTTCTTCATTTCATTGATTCTACATTCGATTTCCGAGACAGCTGTGGCGTATTGTTCGGCATCGGGCATCCCATGATGCCATTTAGCCACATTCTCCATGAAAGACACACCTTTGCCTTTGGTGGTCTCGGCTACGATGAGGTGAGGCTTGCCATTGCTGAAATTGATGCTCCTTAGCGTATGTGCCATGGAAGAGGCATTGTTGCCGTCGGCAGTGATCACATCCCAGCCGAAAGCTTTCCACCGGGCCTCAATGCTGTCGATCGACATTACATCCTCGGTGTTGCCGCTGATCTGAAGGTGGTTGCGGTCGATTATCGCCACGAGGTTGTCGAGCTTATAATGACTTGCCGCCATCGCTGCTTCGTAGATTGATCCCTCGCCTTGCTCGCCGTCGCCCATCACTACGTATGTCCTGTAGCTCTTGTGGTCCATCTTGGCTGCGATCGCCATTCCGACACCTATCGAAAGTCCGTGTCCCAGGGCGCCCGAGCTCACTTCTATTCCAGGCACCTCAACCGTAGGATGCCCCGAGAGAGGGGAGCCAAACTTTCCGAGGGTGTCAGTGTATTCCTTGGGAAAATATCCTTTGGCTTCCAGGGTGGTGTAAAGTGCTTCCACACAGTGGCCCTTGCTCAATACAAACCTGTCACGCCCGGGATCATCCGGATGTGTGGGGTCGACATTCATCACATCAAAATATAAGGCCGTAAGGGTATTGAGCACTGATAGGTCACCGCCAATATGTCCGGCCTTGGCATTATAGACAATCTCCATAAGACGGCGGCGATTGATCTCCGCCAGGAGGTCCAGTTCTTGACTTGTCATGGATATTCGTTATCTTGGGTTTAGATTCTTGAATAGTTTTTCATGGAATACTTTGAGGGGATTTCCAATATTTTTTGCAAATTTACGATTAAAATGGTATCAAAACAATTCATAATACACGAAAACCTTCGCAAAATCCAAGAATTTTCATTAATTAAACTAAGGCGCTTCAGGAATTGTGATGTTGTCTATAGTCGATGAGGTCGGCAATTGAGATCAGTCGAATTCCCCATTTGTCGGCGAAGGCCCTGAGTTCGGGCAAGCGCGCCATGGTCCCATCCCCGTTCATTATCTCCATCAGTACTCCGGCAGGATGTAGTCCTGCGAGCCGGGCAAGGTCAACGGCTGCCTCTGTATGGCCGTCACGTCCGAGCACACCATCATCGTGGGCATATAATGGATTGATGTGACCGGGTCGGCCGAATGTATCGGGTGTGGAGGTCGGATCGGAAAGCGCGAGGATGGTGGATGCGCGGTCGTGGGCGCTCACCCCGGTGGTGCATCCGTCGAGTTTGTCAACGGTGATGGTAAACGGGGTGCCATGAATGGATGTGTTGTTTGATACCTGCTTGTCAAGTGACAGTTCTTTGCATCGTTGGGATGTGATGGGCACACAAAGTACACCTCTGGCCTGTGTAAGCATGAAATTCACCTTTTCGGGAGTGATTTTTTCAGCCGCTATGATCAGGTCGCCTTCATTTTCCCTGTTCTCGTCATCCACAACGATGACAAATTTTCCTTCCCGTATGTCGGCGATAGCATCTTCTATTTTATCAAGTGAAATACGTGAATTCATTATTCAGTCTAATAGTATGATTATGGAAATAAATATGATGACAGCGCGGTTTTTTATCGTTTTCCGACAAGTACCGGTTGATTATGCAAAATTACACATTCCTTGGTTCCGTTCCAAACAAATTTTCGATGTTTCTCGGTGGCCGATGATTATAGATAGAGTCACTGCCTTACCCCAATAATTTTATTATCTGGTTTTCTGTCGCTACCGGGACGGCTTTTTTTAGATGTTGGAGCATCAATCTGTAGCTTTCTTCCGGGGAGCAGTCGGGCACAATGTGTCCATACAGATTCTCGGGGGTGGCATATTTGGCGATGCCCCACCCGTAGCGGTTGCCGCGCTTGTCGATGTTGTAAACGAAATCGGATATCACTATCCTGCCTTCCATCATCAGCCTGGACAGGATGGGGTCGAGCGACACTTTCTCACCTACCGGTGTGTCGTCCACAAGGTCGCCCGCCTGCCGCTTTTTCTTCCTGCCGGATAGCCCGAGCAGCTCAGCAAGCATCTTTGACGTGATCTCGCCCTCGGTGACTATGGTCTGCAGGACGATGTCGTCAAGGGTCTCCATGTCTTCGTTGGGGGCGAGATGTTTGGTGCGCCTGTAATTGATGAAATGGGGCAGCCACCGGCGGCTTATCCATGTGGCCTTGCGGTTGAAGAACTTGCCGTAGGCACATTCTCCCTCCCTTATGATCGGTCCTTTCCATTCCCATGGACTATCGTCGCCGTCGGCCCAGAAATCCGTGGTCGCCTCATACACAGAGTAGCCTTTGATCCTGCAGCTGAACATAGGCAAAAAGCCAAGCTGGCTGACACGCTCCTGCAAGTCGGTCATGCTCGTGATCGGAGCGATTCTCCATGTCAATTTATGATACCAGGCCATGACTATTGCAGTTCACGGATGCGTATGTCTATGCTCCCGTTGTCGCTGAAAGCTTCAACAACGGGGGAAAGGTCGGTGTTGCCGTAGTGATAAGGATAGGCAATCTTGGGGCTGAACATCTCTATGGCATGTATTGCCTGTGAGGGTGTCATCGTATATGGCTGGTTGACGGGGAGGAAGGCTATGTCGATGTCCTTGAGGCCGGTGAGTTCGGGAATGTCCTCGGTGTCGCCGGCCACATAAATCCTCAGTCCGTCGATATCATAGATGTAGCCCACATCCTTACGCTCGCGGGGATGGAACTGAAGATGACCCTCCGTGGTGTTGTAGGCCGGGGTGGCTGTGATGTTGATGCCGGAAAGGCTCAGTGTGTCGCCGGGTGCCATCGCTTCGCCTTTCCCTGCGAGTTCCGCCACGCGGCCATTACAGATGAAGCGTGTATCGGGTGTGGATACAGCCTCGATGGCCGTAGGGTCGTAGTGGTCGTGATGCTCATGAGTCACCATCACTGCATCGGCTTTCGGAAGCAAGGAAAAGTCATTGCCGTACATGCCTGTCGGGTCTATGTAGATAATCTGCCCGGCGATGTCGAGGATCAGGGAAGCATGCTTTATGAAATGTATCTTCACCTCCCTCCCTGAAGGGGTGGTGAAGGAATCGTGGGTTATACCTTGTGATTCGATTTGCTTTGTGACGGAATCATTGGCTACGACGGGCCGACCGCCGTTCTCCCATGCAAGAATGCCACCGTCCATGTCGATCACCTTGTAGCCTTGTCCTGCAAGATAATTGGCAGCCTCATTGCTACGTCGGCCGCTCCGGCAATATACGTAGATGTTGTGGTCTTTGTCAATATTTAGCGCATCCTTCTTGAATTTGTCGGTGTCGAGCCAGTTGAGAAGGTGAGCTCCTTTTAGATGTCCGGCTACATATTCATCAGGCTGGCGTACATCAAGAAGATACCCGTTTGGATCGTCTTTCACCAAAGCTTGAAATTTCTCCGGAGACACTACCTCCACGTCCGGATTGGAGGCTTTTGCACTACATGCTGTCATAAACAGTGTCGCTAATAATGGTAGTAATTTAAAAAAATTCATCTCTCTTGTCCTAATGGTAAATGCTGTAGGTTTTTGTGGTTCAATCGGTGAGCTTCACTCCCTTGAATTGACCGAGGAGATTGAACGTAAGCTGTACGTCATCGGAAAGGGCAACTTCGTATTTCGTGGATGTCTTTTCTATCTTCACGATTTTTACGTCAGGATAGTGTTTGTTCACATATTTGCGGATTGGACTCGGTATGATGGCGTCAGGAACCGCGGATTTCTTACAATCGACCGACGTCCACTTGCCGCCATTGTTGAATTCAATCTTGGTGCCGTTCACAAGCTTTACATCGTAATCCGTCTTCTTGAGGAAATGCCTGTCGGTCTTTATCATTCCGACCTTTGCTTTTGGAAAATGTGTCGTGAGGAATTCCTGTGCGGCTTCGGGGAGGTCGTCACGGTTGATGGAATATTTGTCCTGGGAGAATCCTGAAATAAAAACTGACAGGGTAAGGATGATGAGAAGTGCTAACTTTTTCATAAAATTTCAATATTGTTTCTATAAAGAAAACATCCCGGATTCAGAACGGTTCAATAGTGCGCCGAAACCTGACCCAATACCATTGGGCAAGAATTTGTGAAAGGGCAGAATGTAGAAAGAGCCGAGTCATTGTGACTCAGCTCTTTTCTTGTTGCCTTGGAAGGATTCGAACCCTCACAGGCGGAACCAGAATCCGACGTGCTACCATTACACCACAAGGCAATGCTTTGGAAAGTGGTCTTTCCCGTTTTGCGATGCAAAGTTAGGTATTTTTTTTGAACTGGCAAAATTTTTTCGCCGCTTTTTTTGAGAAAATTTCAAATTTCTTCCATCTACGTATCGATTCAGTTATCGAAGAAAACGTAAAGCAATGATTTGTAGGGACGCGGCATGCCGCGTCCGCCAGCCTCAGGTTATCCGTTTGCTTCCAAAGGGGGATCATTGCAGAATGGATGGAAGAAATTATATATGTTTGTTATTAATTGGTCGATGTATTTCCACCATTATTGTGCGTAGCATTCCATTCAGAGGTAAACATCAGTCTGTACGCCTCAAGTTCTTTTGTTCCTGTTACTTTGTCGTTATCATCATATATATTGGTCTCAACTTTTACTGCTTCTTTTGTTGCCGTGAGATTAAACCAATATCTTTTTCCCGGTTCTATGGCTGTGTTAAAATTATCGATAGTAATTGTATATCTATCTGGTTTTGTTATCGAATCATTGCTATAGTAACCGCTTTCTGAGCCGCTATCAAACACGTCTATTGTAAATTTGTCAATTGTTTCAGTATTGCCAATTCTATTTCCAATTCTCGGAGTCACGACAGCATAAAACTCGTATGTTTCACCGTCATTCAGAGGTATTTTATTATCCCCCATATAATTTATCTTGTGTGTGGTCTTATGTGAAAGCACTGTTGTTTTCGCTGGCTTAGTTGGATTAAGCGGATGTCTTGGTGGTGGTACTTTAAAGTTTTCTTGTAAGTAAAACCCATCAGTGTCATTCCCTACCACAGAGAAATAGTTAAATCCATATATGAAAGCACTCATATCTTTAGAAGATGTTGTAAACACCATATCAGATGCTCCGGTGAATAGAGGTTTCCCTGTTTGGTTCTGTAAAGTGACCCTTATTATGGCATTAAAATGTTTGAAATGCAAATCAGGGATTACGTCATCTTCCTCCACTTTTACTATGTCATACATGTGGAGCATAAAGAACATGTGTCCAAGTGCTGTAGATGTAGTAGGATTATCCACTATCTTTTGATCATAGAGAGTACTTCCAGCTTGATATGAAATTACATTTGTTGAACCTTCAGCAACATCATCTTTATTGGCAGGATCTGCAAATCCTTGGACTGCAAGCAATATATCTCCTGTCTTGACAGGGAATTTAGGATATTTTGTAAAAGATTCAAAAGTCGCGGTTTTCCCTGAAATATCAGTGATAAACAAATAAGGGGTTGTTCCATTGGTGTAATGAGTCTCTTCGAATCTAGTGATATTAAAAAGCTTGATATAGTCATCTTCATCACGACCATTATATTGAAGACTTTGTACCCATGACAATATCTCCCTTGTTGAATCTTCATAATTGCCATATTCTATAATGGCACGAGACGCCTCAGAACCGGGTAGCGATGCTTTCACGGAAAGCACTTTTTCGTTCGATTGGATTTCTTGTGGGCTATCAGACTGACAGCTCCACAATGTCAACGCCATGAAAATGGCGATTGCTATTGTCTTTATCTTCATTTTACTCATAAATTTAAAAACCCCATCTTCCACCATTTCCGAAATCCGGAGCGCTTGCGCAAAGAATCGGAAGATCATTGTTAAGGTCTATTACCTCGAATTCCGGCTTCACGTATGCTTTTTTTTCATTATTCTCATTCATCACTTTTGTTGCTTTTGCGGTATATTTTTTTTCAGCTGCAAAGTTAGCACTTTGTTTCACTGTTTTCCAAATCTTCCATGCGACAATTTCTCGCGGAAATGCGACAGTAATTAAAATTTAACTCTGAACGGCCCTGCTACAGAGTTAAATAGCAGGCTCCCGTCTGAAAGATACTGGATCACAGCATAGGCTCCATTGCCACGGTTGTTTTTGCCGAACGACACCCGCTGACGCGTCTCGCCGGTCTTCCAGTCCATTCCTGTGATCACCCACCCGTCGTTGTCGTATCCATTGACAAATACTACCTCTGAGGGCACACTGACTGAAGGAATCATGCTGATGGAACTTACGTCGGAACGTGTCCATTTGCTTTCCCATTTGTTCTCCCTGACATTCCATCTCACGCACTCCGCTCCTCGCGGACCCGGTGTCAGCAGACCGATTGCCAGGACTCCCACCACCTTGTCAGAGATTATTTCAGTGGCAGCATCGATGTTGTTGACAACAAAGGCATCATACCCTCCGGCTACGACTGATTGCTCGGACTGGATCCATTCAGCACCGGACGGCTGACCGCAGGACACCTCGAATGCGTCGGCAAGGCGTGGATTGGATGGATCCACCGCCTTTGCATCCGCCGGAATCTCATCACGCCAGAAAGCGACGATCTTCATTCTCTTCGCACCGTCGGTAATGACTACGAGTTTGTCCTCTTCATTTCCAAAACCCATCAAGGTGGGTGTGGAGCCTGTGCCATATCCATGCTTGATGGCAGGGGCCTCAGGACCTCCGTCGTAGGAAGCACTCCAGGCTCCGTCAGATTCCTTGTCAGAGATGACACCATGTTTGCAGATCAGCTTACGCATGATTCCCTTTCCTCCTGAAACGGTGCTGTTGCTCGCCACATATACGCCGCCATTCTCATCATTTGAAATGGAATTGGTGAGTATCTGGTCGTCACCGAACGGATAGGAATCGATGATGCCGGTCAGAGTCCGGTCGACAGTCACAAGTCCACGTTGGGATGCCACCAACAGATACCCGTCATAGCTCATGGACACCCCCATGATGGTATAGGAGCCAAAAATATGAGGAGTCATGTCGATTTGTCCGTTAAGCCGGATGCCCTTGGAGGGATCTGTTTTGTCAATCAGGCTGTAGACTGCTATGATTCGTCCGGCGTTCACATATATGTTGTTGTCACGGTCGCAGAGCACATAGTTTCCATTTGCAATGGCCATCTGTGGCATTGCGCCCAGTACGTCCTTGACTGCCGTTTCAAGATCAGAGATCGAGGAGTAATTGGCTGTCAATTTCTGAAGGTCTTCTTTAGTCCGCATCTTGGTTCCCGGCATCGCAGCCTCTGCAACTTTCTTGAAATCTCCATTTGAGACCTTTATATATGAAACTCTGTCGCTCCCTACACCCCACATATAGTCGGCGGAGGTTGATGCTATTGTCATTAGGTTGACTGGACCGCTCCAACTTGCCTCACAGTCATCAGGATTTATATTATAATACCCGTCTTTGACTGCGTATGGGAAAGCGTCTGTCTGCGCTGAGTTGAAGTGAGTGATGCTGTAGATGCTGCTGGCAAGCCATGGATTGGCTACCGGAGTGTTGTATTGCGACAATGGTTTCTCAACGGTGTCGATTGGCGTATCCTTTTCATCGTCATTACAGCCCATGAGCATCATTGAACCGCACAGAGCACTTAATACGAATGCTCTATTTAAAGTTTTGTCTATTCTTACCATTTTTTGATAATTATAATTCCATTCAATCGATTTAATGTGAATTCAACCGGTGAATTTTACTACAAAGTTAATTTCTCCTTTCCGATTAATTCCTATTTTCCATGCGACAATTTCATTTTCTAATGCGACAATAATTTGTTCCTTCTGTATAGAAATCAGTTAACACAGACTACACATAATAATATGTAATATGTGTGGAATGTAATTTTAAATGAAAATGTAAGGATTTTCATCCGAAAACCGTCGATTAGGGCTACAAATCCGCTTCAATAAACGAAATTCATACAAAATTTAACTAAAAGATGTATGCGCTGTTCGCTTGTTATTTCAAAAATTTTGCTACCTTTGCACTTTCAAAATTATTCGGAATCTTAAGCCTTACCAGTTATGAAAACAATCGATCGCATTCTTGCTGAAAAACTTCTCAAAATCCGCGCCATCATCCTTCAGCCCGCCAATCCATTCACCTGGGCGTCGGGATGGAACTCACCTATCTATACCGACAACCGCAAGACTCTCTCCTATCCCGAGATCCGTTCGCTCATAAAGGTGGAGCTTTGCCGAATGATTCTTGAGCACTACGGCCGTCCAGATGCCATAGCCGGTGTCGCCACCGGTGCCATTGCACAGGGCGCCCTCGTAGCCGACACTCTCGGCTTGCCATACGTGTATGTGCGCTCGGCTCCAAAGGACCATGGCCTGGAGAACCTTATCGAGGGCAATCTCACACCCGGCATGAATGTGGTGGTGATCGAAGACCTTATATCCACCGGCAAGTCATCGCTAAAGGCTGTTGAGGCCGTACGTGCCGCAGGTTGCACCGTCACCGGTATGGCCGCTATCTTCACCTACGATTTCCCGCAGGCACAGGAGGCTTTCCGTCAGTCCGGTGTGAATCTCGTGACGCTTTCCAACTACAACGCCATGCTCGAATCGGCCCTCGAATCGAAATACATCTCCGACGGCGATCTCGAAACTCTCAAGCAGTGGCGCCAGGATCCCGAAAACTGGGCTCCGGCCGAACCGGAAACACTCATCTGATAATTTAGATACATAGATATATTATGTCAAAGTTCGTCAGCAAACCCACACCGGTCGACAGACCGGCTGAGGAAATATCATCTAAGTTTGATGATCTGTCGAATCTTCAGGGACTTATCGATCAGCTCCCCGAAGATCAGAAATCGAAGCTCGGTGATGTGAAATTCGACCGTGACACCATAGCCATCCATACCTCCCAGGTGGGCGACATCACATTCAAGATCACCGACCGCACTCCTCACAGGATTGTATTCCAGGCCATAGGCTCACCTGTGCCTGTGGAACTTGATGTCAATATCAACCCCGTAGCCGAAACGGCTTCGGAGGTGACGGTATGCTTCGATGTGCAAATTCCGGCAATGCTCCGACCGATGGTGGCTCCCCACATGCAGAAAGCCGTGGATATGCTCGGCGATCTCATCGGCAAGGTGTCAGCTGCACGATGAAGGTGTTGAAGGCTACGGTTGTAGCTGCGTCAATCGCTCTCGTTGCGAGTGGATGCACCAGTATTGATGATGACCGTATTCCGCTTATGCCGGTAAGGATCGCTTTCAACAACGTGGGCGAGTGGAATGTCTATGGAGTGGCGGGAGCCGGCGACTACCGTCGTTTCATCAAGCAAGAACGTGTGCCAGAAGGTTTTCCGTACACTGCCATGACCTATACAGGTTTTGGCGGTGTGCTGCTTATATGCGATATCCACAGCAACGCCGTGGCCTACGACCTGGCCTGTCCTGTGGAATGCAGGGCAGATGTGAGGATAAATGTGCTTAAGGAAGAACTGAAGGCCGAGTGTCCGGTGTGTCACAGCGTGTATGATATCGTCACCAATCATGGTCAGCCTCTTTCCGGTCCGGCCGCTGAAAAGCATTATGGTCTGCGGAAATATTATGTCGGTCCGGGCTCGGCCGGAGAATATATGCTGGTATTCCGATAATACAATTTTCGCACACGAAAATTTTAGCTTATAAGCTTATGGGCTTATAAGGTTATAGGACGTGATATTTTGTCTTAAAGCCCTATTCCCTTACACTCTTATAACCTTATAACCTTATAACCTTTTATGTAGTGGAACCTATTCGCCGGCGATGGTTGCGACGATTTTTCTGGAACCGCCGTAGTCGCGGAATTCGCAGAGATAGATGCCCTGCCATGTGCCGAGATTGAGGCGTCCGTTGGTGATGGGAATAGTCAGGGAGTTGCCGATGATGGAAGCTTTTGCATGAGCCGGCATGTCGTCGGGACCTTCCATGGTGTGGGTGTAATAAGGTTCGTTTTCGCGCACGAGCCTGTCGAAAATCTGCTTCATGTCGGTGCGCACATCCGGATCAGCATTCTCATTGATGGATAGTGCTGCCGAAGTGTGCTTGATGAAGAGGTTCAGGATTCCGACGCGTGGAAGCGGGGGAAGCTGACCCATTATCTCTCCTGTCACAAGATGAAAGCCGTTGTGTCGCGGCTTAAGGGAAAATTCTACTTGTTGCCACATAATTCTGTTTCTTTTCAGTGGTTAATGGTGATGATGCGCATCAGCTGGCTGATGGTGCGCCTTATGTTGTCCAATGTGAAATCAATGTCCATAGCTTCCTGCAGGGTGGCAGGATAGGGGAGAAGAGGTAGCACGGCAGTGAACCCGCTGTCGATCAAGGTTCCGGTTTCCATGACTGAGCCGCCGATGGCTATTGTGGGTATCCCCATCCGGCGGGCACGAAGCATCACTCCGTAAGGCATCTTGCCCATGACGGTCTGCGCGTCGATGCATCCTTCGCCGGTGATCACCAAATCGGCGTTTTCGAGCATGTTGTCGAATCCTATGGCGTCGAGCACCATTTCTACGCCCGGCTTAAGTTCTGCACCAAGCATGGCTACCAAGCCACCCCCGATGCCACCGGCTGCCCCGGCGCCGGGCATGGCGGAAACATCAACGCCTGTGGTGAGCCTCAGCACTGAGGCAAAGCTGCGCAGTCCGTCGTCGAGGGCCCTTACATCCTCCGGCTTCGCTCCCTTTTGTGGTGAAAAAACATACGCAGCCCCGTCGGGTCCGTAGAACGGATTCTGAACATCACAAGCTACTGTGAAGCGGCACTCGGCGAGCTGTGGAATAGCATCAGACGAGTCGATCCTCTTGATATGCTGAAGGGAAGCTCCCTGTGGGGCCACCGAAAGTCCATCGTCGCCAATAAATCTGAATCCAAGCGCGGATAGCAAACCTGTCGCGCCATCGTTGGTGGCGCTTCCTCCAAGACATATCAGGAAATTCCGGTATCCACGGTTTATGGCATCCGCCATGAGTTGACCTACACCGTACGTGGTGGTGTACAGAGGATTCCGTTCGGAGACCGGAATGAGTGGCAAGCCTGCGGCAGATGCTATTTCGATAGCCGCCGTGCCATTCGGAAGCACGCCATATCTGGCGTTGACTTTTCGGTGCAGGGGACCCTGCACACTACATTCCACCCATCTTCCGTCGGTGGCATCGACAATAGCGGCGACAGTGCCCTCGCCCCCATCGCCTACAGCCACTTCCACCACCTCGCATCCGGGCATGACGCCATGTATGCCTTCTGCGGCGGCACGCGCTATCTGACTTGATGTGGCACATCCCTTGAACGAGTCCACCGCCACTACTATTTTCCTTATCTTTCCCATTTCACGTTGTTCTATATACGTAGTTTACGGATAGCTGAGCAGCTACAGGTGCAGACTGCAAAGTTAAGAAAAATTGTATTTCTGATCGCAATTTTGTGAGATAACATTTCTGAATGCAACCAAATCGACCCGATGTTGCGAGTTTGATGGAAAATGGCTAAATTTGCAAGTGTAATGGCGGTGTATATCGCCTTCCACAGAATTTTAGAATCCATATAATCATAATAGAATGATACTCACAATCGCAACTCTCGCTATAGCGGCAGTATTCTTTGCAATAGGAAAGATCCGTTCTGATATAGTGGCTCTTGTGGCACTGATGGTGCTTGTGTGCGGTGGAGTGCTCGATGTGCCGGAGGCATTTTCCGGGTTCTCCAATCCTATCGTGATAATGATGGCGGGGCTCTTTGTGGTCGGAGCTGCGGTGTTCAACTCCGGGCTTGCGAAAATGATAGGAGCGAGGCTGACGAAACTGGGCGGTAATAATCCCACGCGTCTTTTTCTTGTGGTGGTACTCGCCACGGGGCTTATCGGTGGATTCGTGAGTAATACTGGCACCGTGGCGCTTATGCTGCCTATCGTGGTATCGATGGCGGCATCTACGTCTGTTTCCCCAGCACGTTTCCTCATGCCCATAGCATTTGCTTCAAGCATAGGTGGCATGCTCACCTTGATCGGTACTCCCCCCAACCTTGTGATTGCCGAAGTGTGGGAGGAGTACAGTCAGATGCCCCTCACGATGTTCTCTTTCCTGCCCACAGGCTTAATCTGCCTTGTTATCGGAACTATACTGCTGATTCCGCTAAGCCGATGGCTTGTAAAGAAGGACACCACGTCAAAGGCTGAGGGAAAGTCGACGGTGCGTTCCCTGGGCAAGCTCGTAGAGGAGTACAATCTGAATGAGGATCTATGGCGGATTGAGGTGCCGAAATCATCGCCTGTCAACGGCCTCACTCTGGGCACCCTGTCGTTGCGTTCGAACTACGGGCTTGATGTGCTTGAGCTACGTGTCAACAAAGGCTCGGGCATCCTCAGAAATGTGGTGCAGGAGGCACCTACAGCCCAATCCACTGTGGATTCCGGCGACATCATATTTGTCCGTGGACCGATGGAGGGGGTTGCGAAGTTCGCCAAGGACTATGGCCTTATCATCGATGCCTCGCCTGAACACACACGTCAGAACCTCCGTTTCTATGATATTGGTCTGGCCGAAATTATCCCTTATCCTGCATCATCCCTGCTGAAACACAGCATCGCCGACCTTGATTTCCGCAACCAGTTTAATCTGAATATCCTGGGTATACGCCGTGGGAAAAAATTCCTGACAAAAGATATCAAGGATCTGATCCTTCAGAAGAATGATGTGCTCCTTGTGCAGGGGCGGTGGAGCGACATTGCACGGCTCGACGAGGGCACCTCGCAATGGGTGGTGCTTGGACAGCCTGAGAATCTGGCAGGCAAAGTCACTCTCGACTACAAGGCTCCGCTTGTGGCGGTGATAATGCTCGTGATGATTGTCGGATTGGTGGTGGACTCCATCCCTTCTGTGGTGGCCACCACGATAGCCGCCTTGCTTATGGTGTTGTGCGGATGTTTCCGCTCGGTGGCTGATGCATATAAGTCGATGAATTTTGAATCGTTGGTGCTCATTGCTGCAATGATGCCCATGAGTCTCGCCCTGGAGAAAACCGGTGTAGATACGCTCTTCTCGTCCACACTTATAAGCGTGTTCGGCAACATGGGACCGCACGTGCTCTTGGCAAGCATATATCTCACCACTTCGGTGATGACACTGTTCATTTCCAACACTGCCACTGCCGTACTTATGGCTCCCATAGCGTTGCAGAGTGCGATTTCCTATGGAGTGAGTCCGCTTCCTTTTCTCTTCGCCGTAACGTTCGGAGCTTCGCTGTGCTTCGGGTCGCCATTCTCCACACCTCCCAATGCCCTTGTCATGACAGCCGGCGGCTACACCTTCGGCGACTATTTCAAGGTGGGAGGCACGCTTCAGCTTGTGATGGCCGCACTGATGATCCTCATCATACCTCTTATCTTCCCATTCTGAGATCGACCTATTCAATTATTGGAATTGTCTCAGGGCAGTTCTTCGACGAGATATTCCGTTATGTTGCGTAGGGCGGTGGAGAAATTGGCTCCTATCAGGAACTTTTTGCGGGGATCTGCATAGAATCTTTCGGCATAGCCTTGCTTGAAAATCTGATCCATCGCTTCTGCAGCTGAGTCGTCGACCTTGAATTCAAAAATGTAGATGTACCTTTCGGTGGTAATCTCAAGATCACATCTGCCACGGGCGGAGTGGATTTCGGTATGTGTCACGAAACCGAGCATCTTGAATACAATGGCCGTCATGTTCTGGAAATGAATCTCCTTATCCGGTTCATGCTCCGACGGGGTGTCTGCAAAAAGGCTTTTAAGCCTTTCCATGAAATCTGTTGGGTCGCCTGCGTTGACGGCCTTGATGAACAGGCTGATGTCGAAACGTCCGTCTTTCTGATGGCGTGGAAAGAAATTCTTTGCCAGCGAGTCCCAGAAACTTCGGGTAACCTCTTCATTCGGGAATCCGAGGGTATATAGTTGGCTGTCTCGGTCGTAAGATTTTATGGTGAGGTATCCTGCCTGATAAAGCAATGGTACGATGTCTGTGTCGATTCCTGAAATGTCTGCGAGCTGTCGGGAGCTGCGCCTGGTTTCTTCAAACTCTCCGATATTGAATGAGTTTTCGCGAATAAGGGTGAGTAGAAATTTGGATGTACCGGTGGCATACCAGTAATTCTCCATTCTGGAGTTTTTGAATGTGCTCAGAACGCTCAACGGATTATATATATCTTCCGCGTCTTCTGAGAAATGATATCCATCGTATTGCTTCTTCAGCTCCTTCCATACACAATCATCGGACTTGCCCGTTTTTTCCGCGAATGTCATGACTGATTCAGCGAAATAATAATGCATCTCTTGCTCCGAAATGCCACATATCGAATTGAATTGTGGAAGGAGCGAAATATCTTCCAGGTTGTTGAGTCCGCTGAACACCGACATCCTGCTGAACTGTGATATTCCTGTAAGCATTGCAAAACGAATATACTGGTCGCACGACTTTATCACTGAATAGAATCCCCTGAGTTCGTCCTTGAGCTGTCGGTTGCTATCTGAGCTGTCCAAAGTGTCGAGAATAGGCTTGTCGTATTCATCGATGAGTATAACCACTTTTTTGCCATTGTCATCGTAAGCTGCGGTGATGAGATTCCAAAACCTTCCCGCTATGCTTCCCGAAGGATCCAACCGGTAGCTTCTCTCGAATCTCTTGAGCTGACGCGATATGCAGTCGGCAAGATTCGATGGATTAGTGAAATTGTCGGCGCTGAGGTCGAACCTGAACACCGGATATTCCACCCACGCCGTTTCGCATTTGTCGATTGCAAGACCTTTGAAAAGATTTTTTCTGCCCTTAAAAAAGGCCTCAAGGGTGGACATGAGCAGGCTTTTCCCAAAACGCCGTGGTCGGCTGAGAAAGACGCATTTGTAATTGTCGATGAGCATGCGCACATATTCTGTCTTATCTACATAAAGATATCCCTCCTCGATGATTTCAGGGAAGGTCTGGATTCCTACAGGATATTTGACTGGCGTGTGGGGCATGGCTGTAAGATTATAACATGGCAAATTTAATCATTTTCTTTGGTGTTGGCAAATTTAATCATACTGATTGATCAGCGATAAGTTTTTTCAATCCGGTCTTTTGCAATTCTGACACTAATTTGCTAAATTTGCAGGTGCGGAGGGCGGCGACATCGCCGCCGCCAGACATATTGAGGGAAATATATTGATTGATAAATGTTTATAATTTTGCTACAATGAAGCGATTCATTACATCGATGGCTGCCTCGGTGATGATCCTGTCGGCAAGCGCCCAGTTCGGTTTCGGCGGACAGCAGATCAAGATCGAGGACATGCACTCATCGCAGAAATTCGCCGACGTGAACTATGCCGGCGACAATGAGCCTTACCATACCATGGATATCTATCTGCCCGACACTCCTGCCGAAAAGTATCCGGTGGTGGTTCATATCTATGGCTCCGCATGGTTCAGCAACAGCGGAAAGGGGATGGCCGATCTCGGCACTATCGTCCCGGCTTTGCTTAAAGCCGGATATGCCGTGGTATGCCCCAACCACCGTGCAAGCAGCGATGCCAAATGGCCGGCACAGGGACATGACATAAAGGCCGTGGTGCGCTATCTCCGTGCCAACGCCGACAAGTACAGGCTCGACCCCGATTTCATCGCCACATCAGGCTTCTCGTCGGGTGGACACCTGTCATCGTTCATGCAGGCCACTTCAGGAATAAAGAGTGCCGAGGTGGGGAAAGAAACAATCGACCTCGAAGGCAGTGTGGGCAAGCATCTCGACCAGAGCAGCGAGATCAACGCCGCCGTGTCGTGGTCGGGACCAATCGACCTTCAGGCGATGGACTGCGGCGGCCGTCCGAATGGTGTGAACGGGTCGCCGGAGGAGTTCCTGATAGGAAAGCCTTACAGCACGGAGACAGCCGACCTCTACAGGTCGGTGTCCTCGACATCTTACGTGGATGCCAATGACCCTCCGCTGCTCGGTTTTCACGGCACAGCCGACAACGTGGTGCCATACTGCCAGGCCCAGGCATGGATTGACACATATAAATCAAGAGGGGTGGATGCCGAACTGGTAACGGTAGATAACGGTGGACACGGCTTCAACATGTACTCCGACGATAACCTGCAGCGCATGGTCAATTTCCTCAACAAGGCACGGGGAGTGGACACTATTCCGGCTACAGATACATTCACATTCACCGGCAACCCATTGGTACGTACGGCATTCACTGCAGACCCCGCCCCTATGGTGCACGACGGACGCCTGTATCTCTACACCGGTCACGACGAGTGGTACGACGGACAGGACCAGGCCGGCGGCGGCAAGGAATTCAACATCACCGAATGGCTTTGCTTCTCCACGCCCGACATGAAGACGTGGACCGACCACGGCAGCGTGCTGCGTCCCGGAAATTTCGCATGGGGCGACACCATAACTCCCGGAGTAGGCACGGCTTGGGCCTCGCAGGTGGTGGAGCGCGATGGCAAGTTCTATTACTATACCACTCTTCAGGGCAGTGGTGACGCTGCGGGCTATGCAATAGGCGTGGCTGTGGCTGACTCGCCTACCGGGCCATTCAAGGATGCGATAGGCAAGCCTCTCGTAACGGACAAGATGACTGATAATGGTACGCGCGGATGGTGGAACGACATCGACCCAACGGTGCTTATCGACGATGACGGACAGGCATACCTATGCTGGGGCAACGGCACATGCTTCATGGCAAAGCTCAAGCCCAATATGACTGAGCTTGACGGCGGGATCTGGACCGTGGATCTCCCCCGCTATGTAGAGGGTCCCTGGCTACACAAGCGTGACGGCATATACTATCTGACTTACGCTTCGATGGGCTTCGACCACAAGGAGGCAATCGACTATGCCATGTCGAAGTCGATCATGGGCCCGTGGGAACACAAGGGTCAGGTGACAGGTGGGGGAGTGAACAGTTTCACCAACCATCCGGGCATTGTCGAGTTCAACGGCCAGTGGTACATGTTCTACCACAATGCCGCCCTTACGCTCGACGGACATCCCGGAGCCATCGGACGCCGCTCAGTGTGCTTCGACAAGCTCACCTTCAACCCTGACGGCACGATGCAATACGTGAAGCAGGACAATGTGACGGCTGTTCCGGCCGAGACCAACATACCTATGTCGCAATATCCGATGATCACGCCCGACCATCGCGCCGTGTTCAGGGTCAATGCCCCCGGAGCCGGGAATGTTATAGTGGATATAGCCAATAAAAAGTACACCATGCAGAACGATGGCAAGGGTGTGTGGACTGCCACAACCGATACCATCGTGGTGGGACCGCACTACTATTTCATCGAGGTAGACGGCGCGAGGGTGAGCGACCCGTCGTCGCGCTCGATCTATGGCTGTGGCACATACGCCAGCATGATCGAGATTCCCGAATCGCCTGAGGTTGCGGCATATTATACGTTCAATAAGGATGTACCCCACGGACAGGTGCGCCAGTGCCGCTACTGGAGCGACACCGAGGGTCGCATGCGCCAGTGCTATGTCTACACCCCCGCCGAGTACGACAAGAATCCCAAGAAACGCTACCCGGTGATGTACCTGCAGCACGGCATGGCGGAGAACGAGACAGGCTGGCACAATCAGGGCAAGATGGCCGAAATTCTCGACAACAATATCGCTGCCGGTAAGGCTGTGCCCATGATCGTGGTGATGGACAACGGCAACTGCGACTATGGCTTCGGTGCCAATCCCAACGAGAAGCGCGAGGATTTCGGCAAGAGTTTCTTCACCGTGATTGTAGATGATCTGATTCCCTATATTGACTCCAATTTCCGCACAAAGGCCGACCGCGACAACAGGGCGATGGCAGGTTTGTCGTGGGGTGGCTACCAGAGCCTCGAGATCGCGATGAACAATCCCGACAAGTTCGCCCACCTCGGGTCGTTCTCCGGCGCATTGTTCATGGTGGGCCAGGGTGGCTGGGACAAGGCCTATAATGGCGTATGGGCAGATGCCAAAGATTTCAACAAGAAATTCCACACCATGTTCATCGGCACCGGCTCGGAGGAGAATCTTGGAAGCGAGAATGTCAACAACAATCTCCGCGACATGGGCATCAACACCGTTTACTACGTGTCGCCGGGCACAGCCCATGAGTGGCTCACCTGGCGACGCTGCCTCAACGAGTTCGTTCCGCTGATTTTCAGAAATTGAATAAACAGAGGTGCTGCCCTTGCGTAACTCCGGAG
>CAYZPI010000035.1:0-30072 GCA_964480085.1 uncultured Bacteroides sp.
AGTGCATGCGCGGATAAGTCTGATACGCACCATCCTTTCCGGTGAAATGTGAAGCGATTGCAGCTGGATAGAGTCTGAGAGGATCAAGGCCATCAGTTTCAAAGCCCTCCGATGTATATTCCCCCTCCGAAATTGTCACCTTGCCGCCTTTGCCCTTTTCAACGCTTACCTCGATAGGTGCCACCATGGCCTGACGCGAATACTCGTCGGTACCGGTCTGCCGGTGATAGAACACCCACCATTGGTCGCCGATCTTGAGGATCGAACCGTGAGTATTTCCGTTGGGGGTGGCGGTGTAGATGGTCTTGCCGTCGGCATCCGTGTCGCGTCCACGGCCATCGATGATCGTGCCGCCGTAGGTCCAGGGGCCGAGAGGATTGTCGCTGTAAGCGTAAGCGAGGGTGAAATTGGTCTGAGGGAGTCCCCATTCTCCCGGCTTGGTCATACGCGAATAAATGAGCACATACTTGTCGTCGATCTTGCGGATTGAAGATGCCTCGAAGAAACGGAAATCATTGTCATCGCCGTCCTCGAATCCGCCTATCATACGCTCTTTAACTTCTGTTCCAGGTTTCACCGTAGCCATGGTGGCAGGATCAAATTCAGCTCCATGGCTTGTTCCGAATCCCCAATAGCCATAGACACGTCCGTCATCATCCACGAATACAGCCGGATCGAATCCTAACACTCCGTCGCACACGTCAGGATTGTCCTTATCCCAATTTATGACCTCAAACGGGCCGTCAGGACGGTTCGACTTGGCAGCTTGGCCGTTGCGTCCGCCTCTCTGGTTGTTGGGATAGAGATAATATTCCTTCGTACCGTCGGGAAGGGTCTTCACCGCTACATCCGGAGCGAAAAGCACATCCCGGGGCTGTGAGTTGCCGTTTCCGTCCTTGTCGCTCTTGAAGATAACGCCGTCATATCGCCAGTTGTCAAGAGAATCCGGATCAGCCGACCACACCACAAGATCAGTGCCGCAATACATGTGGCGCAGCATATCATGGCTGCCGTAGATGTACACACGCTGCTTCCCGGGATTGTCAGGGTCATCGAACAGATACGGCTCGCCGTCGGGAATATGCTCCCACAATGGCAGATATGGATTCATAGCCATGGCTCCTGCCGCCATAGCCATCATAACTCCAAAAAATGTCTTTCTCATCCTTATTTTTTTTATAATACAAAACTCATAATTCATAAACTGATGCAAAGGTAATAAATAATCGTCGATTTTTGAATAATTTGTAAATCAATGTAGAGATACATTTGGATTCCAACTCAAAATTACATATTTTTGCAGTTGCAGACTAATATTTTCCATCATCGAACCCATCATGAATAAATCAGCATTTGGATTACTCGCCTTTTTCCTTCTTTCTATGTCCCTTTTTTCCAGGGATGCCTCAGCCCAGATCATCAATGCCTATGGCCGGAATGCCACACCGCTCAACGGTGAATGGCATGCCATCGTCGACCTCAATGACAGGGGCAAGGATATGGGCATCTACAAAAACAAAAAGCCGTCCAAAAACACTGAATTCAGGGAGTATTCATTCGATGATGGCCTGATCCTAAATGTGCCGGGAGATTACAATTCACAGAAACCGGAACTTAAATATTACGAAGGCCCCCTATGGTATGGAAGATATTTCGATGCCATCCTGCCCCAATCTGATGAGAGGCTACTGCTTTATTTCGCCGCCGTGGCAAACAAGGCTGACGTGTATCTGAACGGTGAACACATAGCCTCACATGAGGGTGGCTTCCTTCCATTTCAAGTCGACATAACCGATAAGGTAAAAGATTCAGATAATTTCCTTGCCGTATACACCGACAGCCGCCGCCATCCTGAAGACATCCCCGCCATGAATTTCGACTGGTGGAATTATGGAGGAATCACACGCGATGTGATGCTGATAAATGTGCCTGAAAACCATATATCCGACTATTTCATTCGTCTTGGCAAGGACAACAAAAACCGCATTGACATCGACGTGACTCTTTCTCAGAAAAAGCCCGGAGAGGAAATCTCAATAGAGATACCGGAGTTGAAAATCAAGGAAACGCTTACAACTGACAACAATGGAACTGCAACAAAATCGATCTACGTCAAACGCCTTGAAAGATGGGATATCGACAATCCGAAACTATATGAAATCCATCTTACGACCTCTCGCGACACTGTCAGCGAACTGATAGGATTCCGCAACATCCGCACCGAGGGAGAAAAGATCTTGCTTAATGACCGTCCGCTATTTCTCTGTGGAGTGAATCTTCACGAGGAGATTCCGCAGCGCAAGGGACGGGCTTTCACCGAGGCAGATGCCGCCATGCTCCTTTCGGAAGCCAAGGCTCTTGGTGCGAATTTCATCCGGCTGGCACATTATCCCCAGAACGAGCATCTTGTGAGAATGGCTGAAAAGATGGGGCTATTGATGTGGGAAGAGATTCCGGTGTGGCAGAACATCGATTTCTCGAATGAAGACACGAAAAATAAAGCCGCCGGAATGATGGCCGACATGATAAACCGCGACAAAAACCGTGCCTCGATTGCAATATGGAGCATCGCCAATGAGACGTGGCCATCAGAGGCCCGCAATGAATTTCTTGCCCAACTTAGGGATACAGCCCTGAGCATTGACGATACCCGACTGATAAGTGCCGCCTTCAACAATCCTCGATTCAACAGCGAAAAAGGATATTTTGAACTTGTCGATGATCCTATAGCCGACATCCTTGATGTGGTCGGAGTCAACAAATACGTAGGATGGTACGAGAACTGGCCGGCAGCTCCTTCTGATACCAGATGGAAAGTAGCAGCGGGGAAACCTCTTATCTTTAGCGAGTTTGGCGGTGAGGCACTCTTCGGCGAGCATGGCAATCCGGAGGCCAAATGGTCGTGGAGCGAAGATTATCAAGCCAACCTTTACCGTGACAATATCAAAATGTTTGATGGCATTTCCAATCTTGCGGGTACATGTCCGTGGGTACTGTTCGATTTCCGCTCCCCTACTCGCTTCTCACCGTTGCAGGGACTTGAGTTCAACCGCAAGGGGCTTGTCTCCGACCGAGGCGAACGCAAAGAGGCATGGCGGGTGATGCACGAATACTACAAGTGCAAGAAAACGAACAAAGAGATATACCTGAAATAATTAATGATATTTTTGGATGATAGCAGTTTTTGCATACCTTTGCAACATCTAATATCTTAAAGGCTCTCCTATAACCAAACGAATATGCGCTACGACCAGATGCCCCCTCCAAATATACCGCCGACGAGAGGTACGGATACGGAACTTGTGTCGGTCGCATGACGTTAAACCTCGACCATAAACATTTACTAACCAATAATTAATCACTTTTCATGAAAACAAAGACAATGGGCGGACGCGGCTTCGCGTCTCTGCGTGCGGCTTTGGTCACACTGTGCCTCCTGGTGAGCGCGGCCGTGATGAATGCTGCCAATCCTATTACTGTCAGTGGTCAGGTGACGTCAGCCGGGGACGGAGAGCCCCTGGCAGGTGTCAGTGTGCTCGTGAAGGGAGCTTCACAGGGCGTAGTGACCAATTTCGACGGTATGTACCAAATCAAAGCCGAAGAGGGCGCCACACTGGTGTTCTCCTACATCGGTTTCAATTCCCGCGAGGCTGTAGTGACATCCTCGCAGCTCAGCATTGCCCTCATCGAGAGCTCAGCAGAACTCAATGAGGTAGTGGTTGTCGGTTACGGCACACTCAAGAAGAAACTCGTAACCGGCGCCACCGCCCAGATTAAGGGCGACGAAATCGCCAAGATGAACACCACCTCACCCCTCCAGGCCATGCAGGGACAGCTCGCCGGTGTGAACATCTCCAGCAACTCCGGTCAGCCCGGTGAGAGCATGAAGGTGCAGATCCGTGGTCTGGGCACCATCGGCAACTCCGGCCCGCTCTACCTCATCGACGGAATCGGGGGCGACATCTCCACCCTCAACCCCGCCGACATCGAGAGCATCGACGTGCTCAAGGACGCCGCATCGGCAGCCATCTACGGTGCGCAGGCAGCCAACGGTGTGGTGCTGGTCACCACGAAGCAGGGCCGCGAAGGCAGCGCAAAGGTGTCGTTCGACGGCTATTTCGGCTGGCAGAGCGCTCCCAAGAAACTCAATATGCTCAATGCCCGCGAGTACATGACCATCATGGACGAGCAGCAGGTGGCCGAGGGCTTCGCTCCCTACGACTGGGACAACATGAGCAGCATCTGGCGCACCAACGCCGAGGGCGAGCGCCTGGGCGTGTACGACACCGACTGGGTGGACCAGATGTTCAAGGACAACGCCATCACTCAGAGCTACACCATCGGCGTGACAGGCGGCAACGCCAAATCCACCTACGCCATGAGCCTTGGCTACATCGACCAGGAAGGTATCGCAGGCGGCAAGGACGTGTCGAACTACTCGCGCTATAACTTCCGCATCAACTCTGACCACAAGCTCTTCGACGGACTCATCACCGTGGGCGAGCAGGCAAGCTTCATCTACACCACCAAGAAGGGTATCGGCGTGGGAAACATCTGGAACAACTCGCTACGCAGCGCCATGGCCACCAGCCCCATCATCCCGGTGTATGACCAGAACGGCGAATTCTACGCCCCCGGCAACAGCGACTGGAACAACCTCGACACCAACCCCTACGGAGCGCTGATGACCAACAACAACAATGTGAACCACAACGCCACATTCTCCGGCAACGTGTACGCTCAGGTCGAGCCAATCAAGAACCTGAAGATCCGCACAGTGTTCGGCGCCGTATACAACTCCTCGGACAGCCGCAGCTACTCTCCCATCTACTACTGGAACGCCCAGAACTACAGCCAGCACACCTCCGTGAGCCAGTACGCCGGCAACGGTTTCGGCCTTACGTGGACCAACACCGCCAGCTACGACTTCAAGGTGAAGGAACATGCGTTCAACGTACTCGTCGGTATGGAGTCCTACCGCAGCTCAGGCATCTCCGTCGGCGCCAACCAGCGCGACCTCAAGGAGGGCTTCGACACATGGACTTACGCTTACGTCAACAACGGTACGGCCGCCACAACAGCCGACGGCCTGGGCGCATCGGGGAGTCCGTGGGACGAGAGCCGCTCGGTGAGCTACTTCGGCCGTCTTGGCTGGAACTGGGCTGAGAAGTACATGATCAACTTCACCCTTCGCTCCGACGGCTCGTCGAAATTCGCCAAGGGCCACCGCTTCGGCACATTCCCTTCGGTATCAGCAGGTTGGAACATATCCAACGAGAATTTCATGGAAGGCACACGCACATGGCTCGACTACCTGAAGATCCGCGCCAGCTGGGGCCGTGTCGGCAACCAAAACATCAGCAACTACATGTTCCTCGCCCCCATCAAGGTGACAAACACCCACTATTTCTTCGGCGAATACTTCGGAGCCAACGGCACATACGGTGACTACTCCACAACCCTCGCCACCAACTGGGGCGCATATCCCAACCGACTCGGCAATGCCGACATCTCCTGGGAGACATCGGAGCAGACAAACATCGGTTTTGACGCCACACTGCTGAAGAGCCGTCTGCACGTCAATTTCGACTATTACATCAAGAACACCAAGGACTGGCTCGTAGAGGCTCCAGTGCTCGCCACTGCCGGAGCAGGAGCTCCTTACATCAACGGCGGTAACGTGAAGAACAAAGGTGTGGAACTCAACCTTACATGGAACGACGTGATCGGTAACGATTTCTCATACAGTATCGGTGGAAACATCTCCTACAACAAGAACGAGGTAGGCTCAATCCCGACAGTTGATGGCATAATCCACGGCTCATCGAACGTGCTCTACGCCAACGCTCCCGAGTTCTACCGCGCAGAGAACGGCCACCCCATCGGCTACTTCTGGGGCTTCGAGACCCTCGGCATCTTCCAGAACCAGCAGCAGATCGACGAATGGGTGGCTGCCGGCAACGGACTATACTACAACAACACCAAGCCCGGCGACGTTATTTTCCGCGACGTGAACCATGACGGACGCCTCGACGACGACGACAAGCTCGACCTCGGCAATGGTGTGCCCGACCTAACCTACGGATTCAACATCAACCTCTACTGGCGCAACTTCGACCTGGGCATCGTGGCAACAGGCGTGGCCGGCAACAAGATAGTGCAGAGCTACCGCAACGCCACTGACAAGCAGGCCAACTACACAACCGAAATTCTCGGACGCTGGACCGGCGAAGGCACAAGCAATCGCATACCGCGTGTGACCAACGGCAACGAAAACTGGATTCCCTTCTCCGACCTCTACATCCACGACGGCGATTTCCTGCGCATCTCCAACGTGACATTAGGCTACGACTTCTCCAAGCTCATCAACCAGAAATGGTGCAGCCAGTGCCGCCTCTACTTCCAGGCCCAGAACCTGCTGACATTCACCAAATACAACGGTATGGACCCGGAAATCGGCTACGGTACGGACGGATGGGTGTCGGGCGTCGACGTGGGCTTCTATCCCCGCTCGCGCACACTGCTCTTCGGCGTAAACCTCGGTTTCTAATCTCGGCTTAAAAACACTACAACTCATTATCTGACAGAAAATGAACAAATTCAAACATAACCTACTGAGCATGGGTGTTGCGGCATCGGCACTGATGATGACCGCGTGCTCGGAGAGCTTCCTCGATGTGTCGTCGAAGACTGAATCGAACACCGAAAACTTCTACAAGACAGAAGGCGACGCCTGGCGTGCACTGATAGGCTGCTACGACGGCTGGCGCCTGATCAGCTCCACTCCGGGAATACACATCTACCTGATAGCTTCCGTGGCTTCCGACGAATGCTATGGCGGAACAGGTACAGGCGACGGACGCGGCTACCAGGCCCTTGACGGCCTGGATGTCGAAATATCGCCCGCCGACGTCAACCTCTTCGAGCAGGATTGGAAAGACTACTACGCCGCTGTGTACCGCTGCAACGAACTCACCGACCACGAAGAACAGATCAACTGGAATGGCGAGAACAGCATGCGCGGACAGTACATGGGCGAATGCCGTGCCATACGCGCCCTCTGCTACTTCGATATGGTGCGTATCTGGGGTAATATTCCCCTCTTCCTTGAGGCCGTCAACGAGAACCGCGAGCAGGTGAATCCCGACGAGGTGTATGCCGCCATCGTAGATGACCTGAAATTCGCCATCGCCAACATCCCCGATGACGCCAACCTCAGCGTAGCCGAAAATGGCCGTATCACCAAATATGCCTGCGAGGCCATGCTCGCCCGCGTGTATCTCTACTACACCGGCTACTACGGCAAGGAACTCGCCGGAGTGACAAAGCAGGAAGTGATGGACGGACTGAACGAAATCGTTGCAAGCGGACAATTCGAGCTTATCCCTGAATTCAAGAACCTCTGGCCCGCAGCTTCGCTTGTAGCAGCCGGAGCCGACTCCTGGGACAATGAGAAATCGACTTACGCCGGACAGGTGAACAAGGAATTCATGCTCCAGCAGAAATTCACCCCCACACAGGACTACAACGGAAACAACGACTCCAACCGCTGGCAGGTGATGGTGGGCATGCGCAACATGAATTTCTCGCCTTATGGAAAGGGCTGGGGCGCTGCCACTGTGACTCCGTACTACTTCAACAAGTTCTCAGCAGATGATGCCCGCCTTACGGCCTCAATCATCAACCTCCCGCTCGAGGGCGTCACCGCTGCAGCCGATCCCGCCATATCCTCGGATTTCAGCGCTGCACAGAGCACATGGCGCGAATACACCGGCTTCTGCATCAAGAAATACTCTCCCATCGCCTTCCCCAACGGCAACAATGCCTGGAAAGAAGACGGTACGGCTGATTTCCAGACTAATAACTCACAAGACTATGTGCTGATGCGCTATGCCGACGTGCTGCTGATGATCGCCGAGCTTGGCGACGTGCCCTCGATGTCGGCACAGAGTGCCCTCGACGCCGTGCGCAACCGTGCCGGACTGGCCAGCGTGCCCGTAAGCAAGGAAGCCGTGATGAACGAACGTGCTCTTGAATTCGCTTTCGAAGGCCAGCGCTACTGGGACCTCCTGCGCGACGGCGGAGTGAACAAGCTCGCCGATGCCATAATGGCTTCTGCCGGACATGTGGAGAATGGCGGAGCCGATGCCGTTGTGTCCTACAACCGAAGCAAGATCATCGAGAAGAACGGCCTCTTCCAGATTCCCTACACCCAGATCACTCTTTCCGGCAATGTTCTGAAACAGAATCCGGGTTGGTAATTCAAGTTTCGCTTCGCTCAACTTGAGGGTTATGAGTTTATAAGGTTATTAGACTTATTTTCTATCAATTCATGCCAGCGAAAGTTGAATTAGAAAATTATTTAATTAAAAAAGGATTTTCCAATGAAAAAAACAATCAAATATCTCGCACTCGGCGCGTTGGTAGCCCTTTCGATGGCTTCCTGCTCGGAAGAGACTTTCAACCTTCCGAATCCCGACGTTACGGCGGCCGAGCTTGTGGAGGGCATCGCATACACTGTGGAGCACGACGCCCAGAATCCCAATATCATCCACCTCAAGAGCCTCATGCCTTCGAGCTACCAGATCGCATGGGTGACACCCCAGGGCCGCAAGACCGGCGCGGAGGCCACCCTGCAGATTCCTTTCGAGGGCGACTATGAAGTGCAGATTGGTGTAGACACCCGAGGCGGCTACGTGTGGAGTGAACCTTATTCGTTCACCATCTCAGATTTCTGCGCTGAATTCGTGGAGCACTATCTGTGGAAACGTCTCAGCGGCGGCGTGGGACAGAGCAAGACATGGCAGCTCGACCTCGCCGTTCTGCCCGACGGATCAATCAAGACCACTTTCTGGGGCGGCCCGCACTGGTATTGGAATCCCAATTACTCATGGGATTATCTGCACGATACAATCGAAAACGAGACTATCAACTCTAATTACCGCGACACTGACAAGTGGACCAATGTCAACGCCATCAACAACGGCGATGTGCCTGCAAGCGACGGCGAGGATAATGCCAACTGGTACTGGCCTGCCGACTACCCGGGCAACAGCTGGATGTGCAACGCCGAGAATTACGGCTACATCACCTTCGACCTCATCGGCGGAGCCAACTGCACAATCACCAACGTAGATGGCCAGGAGATCGCCAAAGGCACCTACATGCTCGACACTGAGAATCACACCCTAACATTCTCGGGAATGTATCCTTTGAATTCGAGCAACAACGGCGTAGCCACCATGCAGACGAAGCTGCTTTACCTCTCCGACACCGCAATGCAGCTTATTCCAGATGGACTCACAGCCGGCACAGCCACCTCGCTCAACTACGTGACCAAGGACTATTTCGAGAACTACAACCCCGGAGGCGAAGCTGATCCCGAGCCCGAACTGCCCGAAGGCTGGCGCGAGGATATCTCACAGACCGTGATCACTTCTGTGAAATGGGTGTTCTCCGACAAGAACCCGTTAGACTGGGCCAACCTCGACGGTTCGATGATGAACGGCTGGCGCAATCCTGAGGATTATCCCGATTGGTTGGGTACTCCCGATCCCGCATCCTACGCAGGATTCTCGATGACGCTCAACAGCGCCGACAACACCGCTGAGTTCGTCTATCCCGACGGCTCGACGATTAGCTGCACCTACGACCTCGACGACAAGGGCATATACACCTTCTCGGAGCAAATCAAATCGTTCTCTCTGGTGGGCTGGGCAAGCTTCTCCACCGACGCGGAGAACCAGCTGCGCATCCTCAGCATCGAGAAAAACGTGCTCGGCACCGTAACAGGCATGTGGCTCGGCGCCCTATCATCTGAGAAACCCGAATACATGGCCTACCACTTCGTGCCCACTGCCGGAAGCAACGGCGGCGGAACCGACGACGGCCCGCTCTACGCAGCCACACTCAGCTATTTCAGCAACGACTGGTCGCTCTTCGCTTCAAGCGAACCCGTGATCTTCTCAGGCGACGGCACATACACTGCCGTAATCGAGGCTACCGTCCCCGAAGCCGGTCCCGGCGGCATGTTCATTGACATTCCCGATATACTCGCTGACTATCCCAATGCCGACTGCATCATCAAGGATGTGAAGCTCGACGGCAACGCCATCTCGTTCAGCGACGATGTGGTGCAGCGTTGCGCGGGTGACGATCCCACAACCCTCCGCCGCTATTTCTTCCATCCTTGGGGACTGAATCCGGACGAAGCTCCGAAATATGTATTCGACTCCTCGCTTGAAGTCACCTTCGAGATTAAGATGGATACCGGCACACCATTCATCGCAGAATAAACCACACAATATTTTAAAGAGTCCGGCGTTAAATCTCCGGACTCTTTTTCTATTACTTATCAATAAACTATGAAATTATTACATTTTCTTACCGTTTTCGCCATTATCCTGGGCTTCACCGCCTGTAGCGACAACAACGACGAACCATCGGGAGGCGCGCCGGAGGGCATCACCGTGAAGAAGGAACTCTCCCTCACGGGCGACCAACACCAGACCCTTAACATCAAGGCATCCTCCACTCCTTCCCTCACCTCCGATGCAGCCTGGCTGCATATTGGCGAGATGACGAGCAACGGGGCCGACATCTATTCTTTTGATATCTACGCTGACCAGAACCTGACGGGCGAGGAGCGCAATGCCACTATCGAAATCACCGTCGGGAAAGACAAGACTTCCGTTGCTGTGAAGCAGCTCGCGGGCGACGCGATCGTCATTGGCGAGGTGACTTCCTCAGTCCTTGACCCAGAAGGTGGAGAGTTCTCAGTTACTTACACCGCAACCGCTGTTCCGGAAGTGGATACCCCGTCGTGGATCACCGTGCTCGAATCAGACAAGCAGATGACCCGCTTCTCCTACTCCGCCAACGGCATCGCCGAGCGTGAGGGCGAAATCATGTTCAAGGTTGGCAAGAACGCCACTGCTTCGGTGAAGGTGACCCAGGGCGCGCGCGAATTTGCAGCCGTGACGGGCAAGACAGCCAAACAGATTGCTGCAGATATGTATGCAGGAGTGAATATCGGCAACACCATGGAGTGTCCCGGTGGCGAAGGCGACTGGTCGCAGGTGATCAACCAGACCTACGTGGAAGGTCTTGCCAAGTTGGGCTTCAATGCAGTGCGTATTCCCTGCGCATGGGATGCCCATGCCAAGGACGGCGTGATCGATCCGGCATGGCTCGCACGTGTCGACGAGGTGATCGGATGGGTGATCGGCAACGGCATGTACGCCATGATCAATGCCCACTGGGACAGCGGATGGATCGAAGGCGATGCCTGCACCAAGGGATTTGATCAGGCTATATGCGATAAGTTCGCCTCCTACTGGAAGCAGATTGCCGAGCAACTCAACCACTATGACCAGCGGCTGCTATTCTCGGCAATGAACGAGCCTCCGATCGACGAGACCAATAAAACCACCAAGCAGAAAGGAATCGACGCCATAATGAAATATGAGCAGGCCATGCTCGACGCCGTGCGCGCCACAGGCGGCAACAACCGCGACCGTGTGCTGGTGATGTCTGTGCCCAACACCAACATCGAAATCGGTACTGAAGGCTATTTCCACATGCCCACCGATGTAGTGGCCGACCGCCTGATGGTGGAGGCCCACTATTACGGACCCTATCAGTTCAACATGATGGAGGAGGATGCCAGCTGGGGCAAGACATTCTGGTACTGGGGTAAAGACAACCATGTGGACGGCTCCGACCGCAACTCCACCTGGGGCGAGGAAGACTATGTCGTGGACCAGATGAACATGATGAAGACACATTTCGTAGACAAGGGTTATCCCGGACTCATCGGAGAATACTGCGTGTGCCTCGATCGCTCCAACTACAAAGGCATCGACAAGGAGAAGCATCAGGCCAGCCTGCGCGACTGGAACATCGTGGTGACACGCGAGGCCAAGAACGCCGGATGTGTCCCCTTCTTCTGGGAGACGGGCAGCCACATCAACCGCACCAACGGCTCGCTCAACTGCACCTACCAGATAGAAGGTGTCTTCCAAGGCGCCTCCGAGGGAAAATACCCCTTCTGATAAAATATATCCCCGGATTCCAGAGTGGAGTCCGGGGATATAAAAATCTGCTCTTGCAATCGGTCGAAGATCCCTCCCATAAGAGTGGTGTATATTCACCGTCGGCCAATACAGGTGTAAGCATATCCTTTACATAAACCTTACGGTCAATCCAGGCAGTGGGCATCTTCTTAGGAACTGCTCAAACCATAATCATTGCTTCCTTTCTTAGGGTGATATTGCTTACCACGGCATACACCATATATCTTTGAGTGTTACGGCAAGCTATCTGAGCCTCCCGGCATCTTCAATTGCTATCGCCTCTGCCTAGTCGATATAGCATTGTTATCCTGATTATCGTAATAGAACCGGGTAATCGCATACGCCTGTTCAAAAGGCATAGCTCCTCTCTACCAGTCCTTGACTGATGCGTTGACTTCTTTTAGCCTGGATATTTTGTTCGTAATTTTATTTGCCGGATGATATTATTTAAGTACTTTCCATAGACCTTTCCGATCACTGCCAAGTCGGACAATAATCTGAGCCGCTTTGAGATATTCTATATGCCGCTGTATGGCTGACTGAGAGATGCCTAAAAGTGATGATAATTCTTTACGTGATATTTCAGGATTTCTCCTCATGGCCTCCATAATCTTTGATCTTGATTCATCGCCGGTTTTATATCCTTTCGAAATATCAGTGTACTGACCACTTTTGGCGCTATCTTTCTGACCACTTTCAGTGCTGTTTATCTGACCACAATTAGCTGCCGCATTTAATCCTTCATCTTGCAAGACATCAGCCGTTTGTCTCAAATTACCTTTGTTTTTCTGACCACTTTTGACGCTATCTTTCTGACCACTTTCAGTGCTGTTTATCTGACCACCTTTCTGCAGTGGCAACGGATATGTCAAGGTAGAGGATGTGACGTCGCTCTCAAATTCAACTTCAAGACCTGTCAGCTTAGTCCAACGCATTATCTTGTCTATGCCGTATCCCGCGTTCTCACCTTGTCGGGCGAAACGGAAGAATGCTATGATATTCGGGTTGCGCGGGACTGATTTCACCATTCCGGGCTTGTCGGAGATGCGCACGGCAAATCGTCCGGGATTCTGAAATTCAATCCTGTCATTGAAAACCCTTATGGTGGAGTGCATTGGGCTAAAATAGTCGGCATGGGCTAGAAGATTAACAAGACCTTCTCTGAGACAGTATAACTGGGAATTGTCTTCCGGAGAGAAGCCGTCAGGTCCCGCCATAAATGGATTATCGACATACAGGCGCAACCGTTGCAGGAGTACCTTGAAGTATTCCCAGATATTTTCCTGTTCAGGCATACGGTATGTATAGCGGCAATCCGCATCTGAATATGTAGTGCCGGGCACCTCTATGTAATCAATCCAGAAATGTGGCACAAATTTCTGAACTGTCTCACCTTTGCCAAGCATCAGGAGTCCTCCATATGTCAATTTACCTCGGCTCAGTATACCTGTCTTTATGCAGAACTGCTCATCATCAAGGTCATTATACCTGAAATCCGGGTTGTAATCCTTTACGCGTCTGCGGTAGGTCTGAAGCGACTGTGTGTTAATGTCATTGAAACTGGTTTCGTCAACCTCCATCTCCGATTTCATACCGAATGTCTTTTCCCGCATCAGAATGTCAATTTCTATATCTGTAGCTCGCTGGTCTCCACTTCCCACACGGATATAGGTGTTGTTCAGATTGTTCCCGAAATAAACAGGCTTGTTGGCTGACATAGGAATGTGAAAACACAGGACAGATCTGCCGTCAAAGTCAAACCTCCGTGCGGTTGCAAGAATCGGCACATTGAATTTTGAGACGGAACGCAGGGTGCTAATTACATCCTGTTCCATCTGTTCTGGTTTCACTATACCGACAATCTCATATATTGACACGGATTTGACCTTTGTTTCCTTTACCCCGAGAATTATCCATCCGCCAACAGTGTTGGAAAAGGCACATACCGTCTCCCACATGGATTTTGGGAGACCGCCTGAGGCTTCTTTTACCTCAAAATCATCCCATTCGATATCGCTGAGCCTTTTGAGCAGTTCTTCCTTGGTCATATTAACTTGTTTTTGAATGCAAAGTTACAAAAAAATCGCCAATAAGCATCTGGATTCCAGATATTTCTACCAACTTTACAGTTTAAATGACATGTTCCTACCATAACATTTTGAAAAATTAGAAGCGGTATGCTCATCTTGTAAACTGAAAATCTGGTAAATTAGATTACATCAAAAAGGATTTCGCTTAAAAAATTCGTATCTTTGTGACAATAAGCTTCAAAATTGAATCATCATGCTTAACAATTGGTTTCTTTACATTATAATTGGAGTCGTTTCCTACCTCCTGTCATTGGTGTGCGAAAAGTTTAAGATAATAAAATCAAAACCGCTACGTTATTTCATCGTGATTTTTGTGGCGTCCGTTCTATGCTGGGGTATTTATGACCTCATTGTTTGACGTATTTGCCCTGATATAATATCTCCCCGGATTCCAGAGCGGAGTCCGGGGAGATATGTGATGAATCATTTCCTTCAGGGTATTACTACTTTGTAAGTGTGTGTGAAACTTGGAGTGCTTATTGTTATAAGGTTGAGTCCTGAAGGAAGATTGGAGAGTTCAGCATACCGGGATCCACTCGTGTGGCCCCTGCAGATGCCGGTAAGATCGAAGGCCCTGATCTCAAAATCCTCTTCAGCGGTAACGATAACGATATTCCCTTCTACAGAAACGGATATATTCCCATCGGTGACAGCCTTGACACCCGACGGTTCGGGACACCAGTAATCAGCATTCATTATCTCACCCGTGCCCGCATCGGCTATCATAGCGATAAGCTTAAGATTCTGAAGATTGAGAATTGTTTCAGGGAGTTTGAACGAAGATGAAAATGAGTAAACATCGCCCGCGATGATCTCAGGCGGCACAACTCCATTGATTCCGGAATAGTCACCCAGCACTGACCTGGCCACATGATTGAACTCATAATCCTTTATGATCTTTGGTGGGAGTGCTTCAAATCCGCTCAGACTCTCATCCCGGCCACTATGATAGTTGTTCTGATAGTATCCAGTCTTCCATACATGGTCTTCTGTAAGGATCAGAATGATCCGGAAATCCGCATCATCATATTTTTTAGCGAAACGGACAGACACATCTGTGCATATTTCATCAGCTGTTTCAGAGAAACTGCCGACGACAGAGACATCTGCAAAAGTCTGCTCTTGCAGTCGATCGAGGAATAATGACTCTATCCCTCCCATAAGAGTGGTGTATGTATGCTCACCGTCGGCCAACACAGGTGTAAGCATATCCTTTACATAAACCTTACGGTCGATCCAGGCAGTGGGTGCTCCCCCGGGAAAGGCCATCACATCTCCGTATCCTTGAACCTGAATGTCATCACTGACATGCACGGCCACGCCGATAAACTGATCGGGATAGCGCTCCTGAAGTGTATTCATAGCCACGACTCCCTCCGGACAATAACCGCACCACATACCTGTAGCCTCCTCCACCACAATTTTCTTTACCGGAAGAAAAGCAAGCATGGTGGTATGTAGCGACTGTTCGTCAAAAAACATATCGTTGACAGATGAAGTCACAGTAAAATTCAGTGTTTCGCCATAGTTCAAGGCTATCTTTTCAGGAAGGGTGAACTCAAACTGTTGTCCCAGACTGAGATTAAGATCCGAATATTCAGCCTTAAAGATCTCACCGCCTACATTAAAAGCCACTGATAGAGAATTGACGATTTCCTTGGAGGTGGCGGTAAGCACGCCGCCGAAACTGATTTCCTCCTGCCCGACAGAGTATTCTTCGGGCAGGATTCTGAGGTCGGCCAATCCGCTGCTCCCGCACACGCTGACATCATCTATGGCCAGCACGTCGCTGTCGCTTGATGTATTCACAAACGCCAGATACACCCGCTTTCCACAATACTCGCCGAGATTGATTTCATGATTGGTCCAATTATAAATCTCCTCTTCCTGTACATTTCCCCCGGGCAGGATGCTGAAATCTTCGGGGGCGATGCCGGTGGTTGATATCATCACTTGATATGAGGATTTGTGATCGTTGCGGTCATTGACCGACATCGCTCTCCAGGAAAGGCACGCATCATCGGCTCTTATCCATACAGCAGGGGATATGAGCCAATCGTCGGCCATCGGTGTCTCTTCTCCTTTTTGTACCTTAAATCGGGATGCTGAGGCAGCATAATAATTTTCGGTACCCTCCTCACGCAATGTCAACCATGAGTCTTGCGTTGAGAAGCCGAGCTGAGTCATCGTGAAATGAAGGTCACGGCCATCACGGTCGATGATTGTGAATCCTTCCGGAATGCCATTTTGGAAATTGCAGTCGAAATATGTTACCGCGGCAGCCTGCAGTGAGGTGATCAGTACCAGGCAGATGGCGGCGAATTGAGAAAACTTGAAATTCATTTTTTGAATAATTTGCCAGAATGACTTGATGTTCCATAATCCACTCTGTAGACATACACTCCTTCCGGCAGATGTGAAAGGTCGGCATCAGTCACATTGTCAAGCGACATCACGGTCTTACCGTCGATCAGGGTAATGGTGAGACGGTCGGCTTTACGCGGGAAAAACAGGTTTTTACCGTCGTAAACCGGAGCAAGGGCATTTTCGGCAGCCAATGCCTTCACACCCGACAGACCCAGTTCGGCTTTGGCTATTCTCCACAGACCGCTTCCGCTGTCGTTTGGATTGGAAGAATACACACCGGTATAGACATACTCATTATCGAAAGCCAGAGTAAGCGGATAAAGATTTTCTTTGAAATCAGGAGCGGCATCCCACGACTGGCCAAGATCAGACGTATAATACATCTTTCCACCGTGATGCATGGAAAAGAGCGTGCTACCGTCGTGGCTGAGGCAACGGATATTATTGTCGTCCGTGTCCGGACGAGGCAGCGGGCTGATGTCCATGTCGTCGAACTGCAGGACATAGTCGGAATTGACATCAAAATTCATGATGGCGCGGCCTGTGTACATTTTATTATCCATAATGGTGGCCGTCGCCATACAGTTGCTGTTGATGGGCACTGTCCTCCACTTTTGTTCGTCAGGGATGAAAGCATGTACCGAATATAGACCGAAAGCATACACCATGCCGTTGTAAGCCTCAAGATTGTAGAAACTGTCCATCTGTGGCTCAGATTCTCCATAAAAGTAGATATACAGAGAGTCACGGTCGGTCATCTCCCATGTTTCGCCGAAATCTTCCGAGCGGAGCACTCCACCACCCGAGAAATCCCCTATGTACAGCACTCCATCGAGTGAGGTGATTGCATAACATACCGTTCCATCGAGAGCCTTTTCAGGTACATAATCCTTTATGGCACTGGAATAATTCAGGAGATCCCAAGTGCGTCCGCCATCCTCGCTACGGCCTATCCTGCAACCTGCGCCTAATGCAAAGATGTATCCGTCGGTCTCGTAGAAATTGCTGTACCAATAGTCGCGCACATTGGACTTTGTCCATGACAGGCCGTTGTCCTCGGAGTAGTAGATTCCTCCGGTACGTGATGTGAGGTAATTTGACATAAGGTGTACGCCCTCAGTGGTGATGAAATGGGCATACGTGCTCGGCAGGGGATGGACCATCTCCCAATCAGCCTTCATCTCCAAAGGAGTAAGTGCGACGGAAGCCAGAATAGAAAATGCGGCGATTGTCTTGATGTAAAGATTCTTCATATAGTTCTTATCTTTTGATTAAATTTGGGCAATAAACCCGGTAACACAGTTTCGCCGACAAATGTATTAAAATTTATCTGTTCTTGCAAATTCAGATGTATATATTTACAAAATGACAGAAAAATTCCAAAAACCATGCCTTTTTTTATTAAAAATATACATTTTTATAAAAATTTGATTACCTTTGCAAATATTTCAATTACAATCTATGAAAAGAATCTTTACTATTGCATTAATGTCATGCATGGCCGCCGGTGTTTGGGGCCAGCAAACGAATTCTTCGCCTCAGGGGGAAAAGAAAGAGTATGTCAAAACGTTCAGCGGGTGCCTGTATACTAATACCCAAGATGAATTCGTGGATCGCGAAAAGAACGCTACAATAATCTGGGGAGAAGACAACGATGTATATTTCCCGGACATTATCTCCATGCAGCCCATGGGCTCCATGACAAAGGGTGTGCTGGATGGCGACCAGATTACGGTTGAGGTACCGCAGACGGTGCATCACCAGGTGGACGACCTTGGCTTTATGATCTTTGAAATGGATTACAACCTCGTGCTTCTCAAAGAGAGCGTGGCGAACGGAACGAAATCCTATACCCCCATAAAGGACGCGGGATCCGTCTCATTCACATTGCAGGCCGACGGCAGTGTAGTGCTCAATGCTCTTGACGAAGGCTATGCCCTGGGGCTTACTCAGAACAATGGCTACAGCGAAGAGTGGTTTGGGGCGGCTGAATACAGCATGGTATATTCTCCTAAGGGTGAAGAGGCTTTTGATCCCAAGACATTAGAGAAGACATCATATTCCTATATCACTACAGGCAATGGAGGCCAGAATTCGGGTATAGCTGATTTTGGATACAAGGTGAAGGTCGCTTTCCATGAGGATGATGTCTATTTCTTCAACCTTTGTCCCCAATATCCCGACTGGTGGTTCAAGGGACGGCTTGAGGGAACACAAGTGTTGGTAGACAATAATCAGCCTATGGGTAATCATGCCGGCACCTTTGATGCATCTTTAGTCTTTGGCAAAAGCGATGACAACGCACCGCTTGGATACTCTCTGCTCCCGGCCGAGACTCAGTTTGTATTCAACTACGATGCCGAGAAAAAGATATTCACTTCAGCCACACCCGAGGTAGTAATGTTTATCAACTGCATTCCCGACCAGCTTACTTATATCCTGACGAAAGTTGCAGATCCGACGTTCGTGTACCAGGATACAGCCGCTGGCACTCCGCTAAATCCGTGGGGATTGTCTTTCTTCTTTGACGAGTTCGGATCCGACCCCGAAACGCAGGGATATCTCGGTGTGAATTTGCCGATTGTATCCACCGACCAAATATTGCTGAACCGTGAGAACATGTACTACAACATCTATCTGGACGGCGAAAAAGTTGAGTTCACAAAGTCGGAATATGGTATGTTGGAGGATAATGAGAATGTTCCATACATGTTCATGGGCAATGGTATATCAGCACAGAAATTAAGCACGGCGCATCAGATTCGGCTTAAGCCGGAAGGGAAAAAGATGATTGGTGTTGGTCTCGTTAATGTGTATGATGGCATCAGTTATGAGAGTGAGATAGTTGAGATATCCATATCTTATTCCTCCCTCGAAATCAATGAAGCCACTTCAGGTAAAGTGGTCGATGAATCCTTCTATGATTTATCAGGTCGTCCGGTGACGAAATCCGCGAAAGGCATCGTGGTGAAACATACACTCCTTGACAACGGTACGGTAATAGTGGACAAGACATTCATAAAATAAGAATACATCACCCTCTCTTCCTTTAGAACACCCATTCTGACGATACACAATTCCGATAAGGAAAGGCGACTACAAAATGGTCGCCTTTCTTTATACGCGCTGATGTGGCGGAGGAGAAGCCTTGAGCATTTATCAAATCAGCATTTTTCATAAAGAGAGCAGAGACGGATTCATTTCACCGGGCATGACTAAATAAACTTTTTCATCATTGACTTTGTTTAAAGATTATGAATAAAAAGATACTTACCGTTGCGATGCCTTTGCTGCTGGCGATGGCATTCGTTCGTCCCGAGGCACGGGCGTGGGACATAGATACTAAATATACCGGACCGAAGACCGTAACGACAGACACAGCCTGGCATCCCGACATACTGCCGGGATATGAGGCACGGTACGTCAATCAGGGAGAGCAGTTCGACGGCCCCTGCCGTTCCACCATAGTCAGGATGAAATGCGACAAGCCCTCAAAGAAAGGATTTCTTTACATCCATGGGTTCAACGACTATTTTTTCCAATCGGAGATGGGAAAGCGTTTTGTGGATTCGGGATATCATTTCTATGCGGTCGACCTGCGAAGATATGGCAGGAGCAAGGAGCCATGGCAGTATCCCTTCAATATCCGCGACATGCGCAAATACTACGATGACATTGACTCGGCTGTGGTGCAGATGCGCCGCGACGGAATAGAAGACATCACACTTGGCGGACACTCTACGGGAGGATTGACGGTAATATCCTACGGAGTGGATAAAGCGGACGCCATTCCCGTGCAACGTATTGTCACCGACTCACCATTTCTGGCATGGAACTTCAATTCTTTCTACAGGCACATGCTGATTCCCGGGGTGCGCAATCTTTCCACCGTGATAAAGAATGCCAAGATTCCCCAGGGACGCTGTGACGGCTATGCCTATTCGCTCCTTAAGGAGTTTGACGGTGAATGGACGTACAACACCAACTGGAAAATGATCTATTCTCCACCGGTTACCTTCTCATGGGTAGGTCAGATACAATCCACCCAGAACAAGGTGAAGAAGCACGGTGACAAACTCAAGGTGCCGGTGCTCATAATGCATTCGAGCCGCAAGGTGGACGGCTGCAATTATTCTCCGGAATTTCAGTATGGCGACGCAGTGCTTGATCCTCACATGATTCAGGATGTGGGCATGAAGATAAAGAAGAAGAGCCTGCAGCCTGTCATCGTATGCACCATCGATTCAGGCTTGCACGACCTTATCCTCAGCAAGAAGCCACACCGTGACGCCGCCTACGACTCGATATTCTCATTCATCGAACGCCACTGACCAATCCCTGCGACTACCCCGCCGAAACCGATGCGCTATTCAGACACACTGATTTCAGTGCCTTCCGATTTCCTCGATAAACTCGGCTTCGACTATGCGGAGGGTGCCCGGCACAGACTCAGCATTATCGAGCTCGCTGGCGCGTCCACCGGCCAGTTCGGTGATGCTGCCGAAATTGGAGTTGTCGTCGGCTGCCGCTCCTTTAAGGCGGATGGTAATCCTATCGGTGGGGACATCCTTATCGGTGGACAGGTGCACATAGCCGAGGCTGACGGGAGTGTCGCCGCTCCACACCACCTCATCACCCGCAAGGACCTCGATGGGATAACTCTTGCTACGCCAGCCTGTGAGCTTCAGGCACACATCCTTCACTATAGCCTGACGCTCCAGTGTATAGGTAATCCAAGCCGTGGACATATTGCCGTCGTTCTTCCACTCGCTCAGCTCATTGTCATCGTAACTCAGCTTTGCGTCAGCCTGATTGGCTCCTGCTTTCACTGATGCCACTGCCACTCCGCGGCGTGTGTCAGTATACGAAGGAGTGGAAGGTGTGGGCCCTTTTGAGAGCTTGCCCGGTAGCAGTGCACCGGGATTGTATTCGCTCAAGCCATCCTTCACAGGCACAGCAAGAGTGTTGAGCATCAGAGTTGCCTCGGGCAGCCCCTCGGCTTTCGCAACGATATTGATGGCGCCCGGGGTAGTAGTGGAGCGTATCAAGGCCCGGTTCACACCACATTCCACAGGCAAGGTGGTACTGAGGATATAATTGTCCGGCCCCTGGGCGATACCGCCTCTCCACTCGCCTTCACCGGTGATGGTGAACGATACAAGACGGTTGTCGAGCGGACAGCGATGCCCCTCGCGGTCAACCACCTCGAACTGCACCAGGGCCACATCAGCACCATCGGCTTGGAATCCGGCGGGATTGACTATAGGCGTGAGGACGAGAGCCACAGGCTCACCCACTGTTTGCACCGTGTAGCTGCATCTCTCCTGACCATTTTCATCAAGCCCCACGGCTCTGAGTTCACCTAGTTCGAAAGCCACGCCGTCGAATGTATGCAGGAATTGATAATCTTGTGTGTGATTGCCTAATTCCTTACCGTTGAGCGTGAGCTTCACATCCGGGCAGTTCGACACCACATACACCGGTTTCACCACCGTATCGGCGTAGTTCCAGTGACCGATTATGTATACTTCGGGTGTCTCAGGATCCACCCAGCCGTTCCACATAGCGCGGTGTACGAAATATCCGTCCTTGGGGATGCGCATCGGGTCGGTGGCGCCACTGTTGCGATAGTTCTGCGCCGAGCGGTTGTGAGTATTGGTGTCAGAGAACACTATCTTCACTCCTCCGCTGCTCACACGAGTACCCGTGCCGGGACGCTCACGGTAGTAGTCGTACCAGCGGCGCACCCATTCCTTCGCCAGCTCGTCTTGATTGTGGTTGTACTCGTCGGCAGGTTTGTTGCGGTAGAGCGGACCGTCGCCCTCCTTATGGTAAGGGTAAGAATGCTCGTCCCAATACTTGCGCAGACCCTCGTCACGGCAATATTCCGTGGCCCACATCGGATGCTTGTGGCTCTTGTTGATGTAGAGCATCTCGCCGCCGTATTCCGCCTCATCGATATCGAGCATCTCGCGCGAACCGATAGCCCTGCCGCCGTGAGGATCGTACATGTCGCGGATAGCCTTCATCTCCACCATGTGGTCGCGGGATATCGACTCGTTGCCGCTCTCATAGAATATCACCGACGGATTGTTGCGGTTGTAAATGATGGCGTCGCGCATCAGCTCGGTGCGTTGTCCCCACTGCCGTCCCTGGCAATCCTTCTCGGCATCACCGGCAGGCATGGCCTGTAGCAGCCCCACGCGGTCGCACGACTCCACATCCTGCTTAGATGGAGTGATGTGCATCCAGCGCACGAGGTTGCCGTTGCCGTCCACCACCATGGCATTGGAATAGTCGCTGAGCCAAGCCGGGATGTCCACACCCAGGGCCGGCCATTCGTTGGAGGTGCGCTGGGCGTAGCCATGCACCATCAGCACACGATCGTTGAGCCACACCTTACCCTCGCCGAACCTGGTCTTGCGGAAACCCGTACGGGTCGAAACCTTGTCGAAAGGCCTGTCCTTCTCATCGAGCAGCTCTGTGTCCACAGTGTATAGGTATCCGTAGCCCCAGCTCCAGAAATTCAGGCTGTCCATCGGAGCGGATGCCTTAAGAGTGGCGGAAGCTCCCGGAGCAATCGTCACCTTGTCGGCGGAGAATGTCTTCAGTGGCATACCGTCAATATCTTTCACAGTGACGCGGTAGCCGATAGTACGTGGCTTGGAGCCGTCGTTGCGCACTTCGCTCTCCACATTCACCGTAGCCTTGCGTGCGGGGATATCATGGTCGGAGGCATATACATAGACACCCGTAGTGCCGAGATTACTGAATAGAGGGAGCGTCTGGTAGGTGTCGTCGGTGAGGTGAAGCCAGACGTTCTTGGTGATACCGCCGTAGTTGGCGTTGAAATTATTGTTGCTCCACTGATATTTCGTATCGGTGGCTTTTTCGTGGTAGTCCCAGTCGTTGTCCACGCGCACGGCCATCACATTGTCGCCTTTGCGCAGATACGGGGTGATGTCGAAGCCGAAAGCCATGGCACCGTTCTCATGTATGCCGAGAGGTTCGCCGTTGACATACACCTCGGCAGCCTGCCGCACCCCCTCAAATTCCACGAACACCTTACGTCCTTTCAGGTCATCGACCTTAAAATGCTTGCGATACCACATAACGGTATCGGAATGAGAGTGGATCTCCTTGAGGAAAGCCTCGTCCTCGTTGAAAGCCCGGGGCACAGTCACGGGCTTCCAGCCGCTGTCGTCGAAGGCAGGAGCTGTGGCTTCCGGTGTGTCGCCCACACTCAGTAGCCAGTCGCTGTTGAAATTGTATTTCTTTCTTGGAGCAGCCTGCACCGTCATGACACCGACGATCGCTCCCACCATAGTCATTGTGAGGATGTTTTTCATGGATTGATCACTTAATACCTACTTTGATGAATTGACCGGCTACTCGTAGCAAATATATGCCCGGGGCGGAAATCTCCACCTTTGCATGACCGGAGATATCGGTGCATGAGCTGCCGACAAGGCGTCCGCCGAGATCGTAAGCCTCGACATCAGCACCCGGCTTACCGGTGATTACGATGCTGCGCCCGATCACACTGACCGCACCGTCGGCCTCAATATCGGCGATAGCGTCGATGTCGTTGGTGGTGACCTTAGTCTCGTTGGACACAAGGGATGTGCGCAAGCCGTCGGTTGCGACCACAGTATAATAGTAGTCAGTGTTTGATTTCAAGCCGACAACCTCGCAAGATGTGACATTGCCCACCTGAAGAGCATTGTAGCCCTCGACTGTCGCCACCTCCTGACGTATGCCATAAACCAGTTCGATGTCGTCAATTGCAAGAGCATGGTTCTTGGAAGCGCCATCGTACTGCAGGCACAGCTGGCGCGTGCCTTCGGGAATGTCGTCGATCACATTGATTTCTCCGCCTTTTACACAGCATACATCCAGCACCGCTATCTCCCGGGAATCGCTTCCATTGCATGCGATGACGCGGATGCAGCTTTCCTGCTGTGAGGTGCCGGAGCCACGGTGCCAGAATGTCAGTGTATTGATATCATAATCGTAGACCGGAGTCTTGATACAGTCGTTACCGGACGAAAGGCGCAGCGAGGGGGCTGACTTGCCGGAATAATCCACAGAGCCGAAGGTGAGCTTCGATGTGCTCACCCACCCCTCGGGCAATTTCTCAAGACCGCCGGTGAATGTGGTGCCGTCGGCGTCCGATGTCCATTCGCCCTTGGTTACCACGCTCAGCAAATAATCCGTAGCCTCGGCGAGCGGTGTCCAGTGGGCGGTGAACGAATCACTGCCGATTCCCGAAGCCTCCTGTGTCACGGGGGCGAGAGATGTGAATGTAGGCTCGGAGGTGGTGATTTCAAGCACGTTCGACACATCGCTGAGGTGCTGTCCTGCGGCTGAATACACCTCGCAATAGTAGGTGGTGAGAGGCTGCAGGTGCTCCACTGTGGCTTCTGTGGCGTTGCCCATATCCCTTAGGTTCCACTCCTTGACATAATCAGGCACATCGCCGGCAAGGGTATATACGCTTACAAGATATCTCTCTGCCTTGGGATCCTCAGTCCAGGTGATGGAGAAGGACACGTCGGTGAGATTGGCGGGACCGGAAACGGTGACGGGGATCACCTCCCGCTTTCCACCGGCCACCTTGAATGTGATTATTCCATCGCTGTCCTCAGCGATTTCGGTAATGGGCATGTTGAGTCCGGCTCCGCTCCACAGGCGCATGGAGGGAGTGGTGTCATCAGTGAAAGACGTCACACCCTGCGAGCCGGGGAAGGAATCGCCGTCGCGGGAGTAGGATGTCTGCCTGGCGTCAGCCTCCTCGATATCCACATGCTGATGTCGGGAGCTATTGTTCACAGTGTTGCTTGACCACACCGCCGGGTCGTAGTCGATATGCCACACCAGCATACCGTGACCGGGGATGTAGGTGTCCCATCCGGTGAGCTGACGGTTCTCAAGCAGGAAATATTCATCAGGGTTGCCGGAAGGAATGATTCGGGCCGTATTCTCGCCCACAGGCCGCAAAGTGACATCCTCTCCGCCGGTGATCGGCTCCGGGTCGAGCCAGCCCAGGGCATAGCGTTCGAAGGCGCCGTAGTTGGGAGGTGTACACCCGTCGTTGTTGTAGGGACCATAGTCAAGCGCCGACCAAGTACCCGGCGTGAAGGCACCCGTATAAGATGTGGCGTACAGGTCGGGGAGTCCCATCACATGAGAGAATTCATGGATAAATGTGCCGACGCCGTCGGGACGGTTATCCTCCCATTCGTTGGAGCAACCATAGCGATCGAGCCTCACACCATCGAACACATATTCATTATTAGTTGCGGCAGAGATATCCCATGAGTGGGGCCACACGGTGTCGGCAACACCGCCTGTAGCCTCGCCTTCTCCGGCAAAGAAAATGAACACATTATCCACATAGCCATCGCCATCGCGGTCGTATTCACTGAAATCCACCGTGTCATCGAGTATCTCACAAGCCTCGACAGCCATCATGTAAGCGTTCTTGTCATTCCCGAACATATCGTTGCCGCCATAATATTTTCTGATTTTCGGTAATTCCACGGGTCCGTATAGGTCGAATTCCGGTTCAAACTGACCACAGGAATTGTACAGGAAATAATCGCGCGCACTTCCGGTGCCGTTATAGTCGGAGAATCCTTCTTCGGTTAGCATACGGTTGAAATAGCCGTAAGGATCGTCGAGAGTGAATTTCACATCCTTGTACTCCACCAGTATCACCATCACCTTCTGCTTTCCGATCACCGGGAAATTCGTGCCTTGGAAAAGACCCGGGCCCTTGGCCTGGGCACGGAGGACATTGCTCAGGGATGCCCTGCGCTCCAAAGCCTCGTAGACCTTCGGCATCTCAACCGTGCTCAGGAAATTCTTCTCGGCGGATGTACGCTCATCCGCAGGACGCGCCAGGATATCCGAACCGGCAATATCGCCGTATGCATCAGTGAAGCCGTAATACATCGCGCCACCTTTCTCAACAAGGAGATAATCATCCTCAGTGAGATAGAAATGGCTGCGTTCGTCACCTCGAATTTTCACAGTGATTACGGTGCCGTCGGGTTGTGTGAATATCTTCGGCCGTGGATCAGCCGGCACGGCATAACTTACGCATACGGCAGCGACCGTGGTGGCAGCAGCAAGTGCAAGCCGGAAACATATTGATTGAACGAAATTCATATCGGATTTGATAGCAAAATTCTACGATTACTAAATATTACATCGTAAAATTATGAAAAATATTTCGAATTACCATCATTTCACAATGAATTTGCAAAAAAATATAGTCATAATAAAGCAATAGCAAATAGTGGATAAATGTAATTTACAGGAAATAAACACTTATCCACTATTCACTATCACCTATCACTTATCAATACGTCACTTTGGGTTCGAGAGTCTTGGCCTCGTCGATCATCTTCTCAAGCTCGGCAACGGCGGGCACTCGACCGCAAAGATGCTTCGCATCGTTCACTTCCACGAGTTTGGGCTGGAGATTGGCAGCCACACGGTGGCGGAATTCCTTCACAGTGTCTACTCCGGCGGCCTCAAGCAGTTCGGCGAACTGTCCGGCAATACCTTTGATACGGAACAGGTCGGCATGGTTGGTCCACTTGAGTATGAGTTTTTCGGATATACCGGTTTCTTCAGCCACAGTGGCACGGCCTTTCTTGGAGGCGCATTTTTCGAGGAGGTCATCGGTGGTCTTGATGCCTGCAACCTGGAGCTTGGCGGCGTAAGCCTCGCCAATTCCTTCAATCTGGTCAATTTTGTAAGCCATCTTTTTAAGGTATTAAGGGATTAAGCAGCGGAGCTGAAGCTCCGGCAAAATTTCAAATAAAGTTATCAGATACTTGCGTGAAACTCATATCATCATTCTTTCCTGATAAGGAAAATTTCTGTAGGGAAATGGTCGGAATATCCGTTGCGGTATTTGCCATAGGAATAGGTACGCAGGGGATACGGGCGTCCACTCTCCTTGAGGAAATCGCGGTTGAGCACCTCGGCGCGCTGATAGCTCCAGCGACCAGTGGGCTGAGAGAGAAGATTGCCGGAAATGATGATCTGGTCGAAGAGGTTCCACTGGCCTTTGTATTCAAGAGTACCGATGCCATTATCCAGAATCTTCCACCAGGGGTTAAAAAACTGATGAGGCGCCTTCACCTTCTTCTGGTCGCGCTTGGCTCCGAGGACCCGGGCGGTGGAGCGATCCATTGGATCGTCGTTGAGATCGCCCATAATTATCACACCCATGTCGGGGTCGGTGCGCCAGAGCGAGTCGGCGATCTCCTTGCATAGGGCGGCGGCGGCTTCGCGGTGGGGCGACGACTGCTCCTGACCGCCTAAGCGCGACGGCCAGTGATTCACGATCACCGCTATCTTCTGTCCCATCAGACGGCCTACGACGCACATCTGGTCGCGGGTGCGAAAATCGATGGCAGTCAGGCGGTGGTTGGTGACGTTCTCCACTTCGAAATATTTGGGATTGTAGAGAAGGCTCACATCAATGCCACGCGCATCAGGCGAATCGTGATGCACAAACTGCAGGTTCCATCCTGCTATCTGACGGTCGGCTACCAGATCGGTGAGCACACCCTTGTTCTCCACCTCGGCCACGCCTATGATGGCAGGACCATCGGGAGTGGATACCGAGGTCATCTGCGAGATTACATAGGCGAGGTTATGGATTTTGTTCCAGTATTTCTTGCTGTCCCACTCTCGCTTGCCGCAGGGGGTATATTCCTCATCGCGCCCTTCCTTATTGTTGGGGATGGTGTCGAAGAGGTTCTCCAGATTATAGAAAGCTATGCCCGCCACCTGTATCTTCTGAGCCGGTTTCTGTGCCGACACAGCGGCAGCGGCCATCAAGGCGCATATTATCGAGAATAAAAGTTTCTTCATATCAAAAAAAGCAAAAATTAAACCGCCAGCCAAAGCTCGCACGCAACAACAAATAAACTCTTGTCCACACCTGAATGCTATTTCGTCATTATCTCCAGGACGATTCGGTCGGTCTCGTTCATGCCATCGCGCCCAATAACGGCGAAATTGCGGATGCTCTCGTCCACGTCATCGTCGATGATGCCCTCCACGTGGGTCACCTCATGCCCCTCCATGGCCATTATCGCAGAGATCACGGCCGTGGACACACCGCTGGTGAGCTTCATCGCACAACTTGGCTTTGCACCATCGCAAATCATGCCCGTGAGGTTGGCTATCATGTTCTTCACCGTAGCTACGATCTGGGGATATCCGCCCCCCATCAGGTAGGCGATGCCGCAGCTTGATCCGGTGGCGGCGACAACACATCCGCACAGGGCCGACAGACGTCCGAGATTCTGCTTGATGTAAATAGCGGTAAGATGACTCAAGGTGAGGGCGCGGACAGTCTGCTCTTCGGAAGCGAACGATTCCTCGGCATATATCACCACCGGCAGGGTGGCGGCAATGCCCTGGTTGCCGGAACCGGAATTGCTCATCACAGGGATGCAGGCACCGGCCATGCGTGCGTCGCAGGCGGCGGCTGTGTAGGAGAGAATGCGAGAGAAAATACTGTCGCCCATCACGGCGCGCTGTCGCTCGCTGTGGAGAGTGCGCCCAACGGAGTGACCGTACTTGCCGGTGAACGACTGCTCCGCGGCCGCCTTGTTGATGCGGCGCGTGTCGAGCATGAAACGCAGCTCGTCAAGCGGAGTGGTCATGGCGAACTCCCACACTTTGGCGAGGGAAAGCTCGGGTGCATCGTCGGCACAGGTGTCAGCTCCTGCAGGAGAGGTCCGGTCCAGGATGTTCTCGCCGTTACGGCTCAGCAACACGAAATTGGAATGGCTTCCGGCGATCACCGCAGTCGCGGTATGCGAACCGGTGGTGCAAGTCACCTCGATGTAAAGTTTCTCGGTGATACCCTTTTTAAGGGATATGTGTATGCGGTCGAGAAGGGTCTTGGCATGCTCAACGCTCTCGGGAGTGACATCACGGAGCACCTCGAGATTGTAGTCAGCGCGACCTACGGTGGCACCCAAGGCTATGGCTATGGGAAGGCCTATCATGTCGGTGCCCGGGATGCCTACGCCCATGGCGTTCTTGAGGATATTCGCGCTTAGCGCCACATCTATACGTTCGGGCTTGTAGCCCAACAGCTCGGTGCTCTTGGCCACACAGAGGGCCACCGCTATAGGCTCAGTACAGCCTATGGCCGGCACCACCTCGTTGCGTATCAGATTTATGATTTTCTTTCTTTCTTCGGAAGGTAACATCGTATCAGGTTATAAGTGATAGTGGTCACATAACTTTCGCAAAGGTACAAAATTTTATTCTATAAATAAATATTTTTTATAGTATTAGATAAGGGAAACGTAAGAATTTTTACGTAAATTTGCACTTGACAATGGAAAAACGTACAATGGCACCTTTCATACATCTACACGTACACACACAATATTCGCTGCTCGACGGCCAGGCCTCAATCAACTCTCTCGTAGATAAGGCTATCGCCGACGGCATGCCCGGCATCGCTGTTACCGACCACGGCAATATGTTCGGCATCA
>CAYZPI010000035.1:30082-30828 GCA_964480085.1 uncultured Bacteroides sp.
AAGGAGTTCCTCAACTACGTCAACAAAGTCAACGGTAAACTCAAGGAACAGGGCAAAGCCTTCAAGCCCATTTTCGGCTGCGAGGTGTATGTGGCGAAGGAAGACCTGCACACACATGTGGACAAACGCGACTCCGGACGTCACCTCATCATTCTCGCCAAGAACCAGAAAGGCTACAAGAACCTTATCAAGATAGTGTCGAAAGCATGGACAGAAGGCTTCTATAGCCACCCGCGCACCGACAAGAAGGAAATCGAAGCCCACAAAGATGGACTGATAGTGTGCTCGGCATGTCTTGGCGGAGAGATACCCCGACTGCTTGCCGCAGGCGACTATGAAGAGGCCGACCGCCAGGTGAAATGGTGGAAGAGCGTGTTCGGCGATGACTACTATATCGAAATCCAACGCCACAAGGCCACCGTGCCCCGCGCCAACCACGAGACCTACGAGGAGCAGATGCGCATCGAGCCGCAATTGCTGCAGCTGGCAAGAGACAATGGAGTGAAAGTGGTGGCGACCAACGACGTGCATTTCGTCAACGAAGAAGACGCCGAGGCTCACGACCGCCTGATATGCCTATCCACAGGCAAATCGCTCGACGACCCCTCGCGCATGCTCTACACCAAGCAGGAATGGATGAAGACCCAGGAGGAGATGAACCGCATATTCAGCGACATCCCCGAAGCGCTGGCCAACACCCTGGAGATTCTCGACAAGGTGGAGACCTACAGCATCGACCATGGCCC
>CAYZPI010000036.1:0-29909 GCA_964480085.1 uncultured Bacteroides sp.
GACCAAAAACGGGGGAAATACACCCCAAAATGGTCTGTTTTGCGTTATAACTCAGTTTTTACTGCCTGAGAATCGAATATTTTGGAGAAATCCCCAAAAATCGGTTGCCTGAAATTTATAGAAACCTCAACGCCATAAAAAAGAGGCTGCGCCTATTTTGACACAGCCTCATAAAAAAAATCCCGCTGCAACGGAATGCAGCGGGATTGATTAGGAAATCAGAATTCTTATTTCACGAGCACTTTCTTGCCATTGATGATGTAGAGACCCGGACGGAGTGTCGAGAGGTCGGCTGCATTGGCAGTGGAGAGCACGTGCACGCCGGAGATGGTGTAGACGTTGTACTCGTCGGCTGTCTCAACCATCACGGTGCTTATTGAGGTGGTCTTGACCGTGTAGACAGCTGTGAGGGCAGCGCTCTGCGACTCATTGCCAAATGTGAACATTCCGGCAGGAATCGACAGAGTGTATACACCCGGCTCGGTGATATTCGGCTCGATGTAGAAACCATTGAATGTAAATGTATCCCAGTCGAATGCTGTGGCATCAAGATCAGCACCTGAGGCAGAGAATACCTCGGCTCCTTCGGCATCGCTGATGATGATGTTACTTTCATAGTCGGGCATCGTGAGTTCATCCATTCCCTCGGCTTCTATGTCGATGCGGGTGAGGGCTGCAACCTCGCCGGCTGCGGGAGATACGGTGAGTTCCACACCGTCGCCGGGTGTCACGGAGCCACCGATGGTGTATTCGATCTCAGCTGCGGCATTGCCATGAACGTCGAACTGGTCGCCTACCACGAAATAATTGGCGGGGATGTAGAGCGTGTATTCGCCTTCTTCAGTGATGGCGGGAGATACGCTGAATTCCACGCGTGTGATGTCTGAATAGATCGGATTGCCTTGATCGTCGACACCGGTCTGCTCGGATACCACCTTCATGTCATCGCGGTCGATGAATATCACATCCCTTGCCTTGTTGGACACGATGCGCACCTGCTCGTCGCCGGTGTAGGAATAGTTGACGCTTACGGCCTTGCCATCAAATGATACGGTGAAATCGGAAAGCTCGTCAACATTGCCCTGTGCGGGAGTGACATTGACTTCAAGGAACGAAGCGAGGTTGATGAGAGGATATTCGAATGAGAGATAGTCGTATTCATCACCACCCATGTTGCCTTCTACGACCTTGCCTTCCTCGTCAAATACCTTGATGGATATCTCCATGCTTGTGCGGTCGGCGAGCGCAGCCATATCGGGATAGAGCAGCCATGTGTTGGCATACTCGCCTTGTTCGTCGAATTCGCCGAACACGGGCTCCATCTTGCTGAACGGAAGCACGCCTGCGCCCATGCCGAGCACCACGCCTGACACCTCGGGATCGATTGCCACGAGACCGTCGAACTTAACGGTGAACACAATGTCGTCGGAATAAACGAGCTCGGTGTTGGGAGCGGGATCTATGCTCTCGAACTTAACGTCGCTGTATGAGAAGGGAACCTGTGTGCCGTGGAAGAAGAATTCGTAGGTCTCGGCAGGATCATCACCTACAATGAAATTGTTGGCAGTGTAGTAGGCGCTGATCACCATGCGGGGCTCGTAGTTGTTGAAGCAGGGGAAATCGCCGTTGTAGGCTGTCCATGTGCCGTCTTCCTGCTTTACGAGGTCAGTGCCATATACCCAGCCTTCGTCACCTTCGGCATTGTAGAAGTCGTAACGGAGGTAGAAATATTTCTCAGCACCGAACACATCGAACACAAAGTCCTCCTCGCCTGTGGTGGCGATGGCTTGTCCGGGCTGGATGGGAGATACGAGGGCTACCACGAACTTGTCGTACTCGGCCATGATGTAATGGTCGAAGCCGTCGTTGGACACGAGGTTGTGGAGACGCACGGTCACACCGATCTTACCCTTCACCTGCTCGGGCACAGCCACGTGGATTGTGGTCTCGTCGCCCTCGGCCTGTATGTCGAGGTCAGCGTTGGGCACCACCACGCTCTTCTGCTCGGTGCCGTCCTGATAGAGGAATTCCACACCGTCGTACTTGAAGATACCGGATTTGTTGAACCATATCTCTATCTCATTGACGCCTGCGAGCGACGAACCGGAAGCGGGGATGAACTGGCATGCCACATCCTCGGCTGCTATGTAATCGTAACCTACAAGGAACGAATATGAAGCATAGCTGCCACCGCCACTGCCTATGGCGGGACGACCATCGAGATCGAAGATATGGTTAAGCTTAAGCTCAACGGCGGGATCGGCTACATTAATATATCCGCTGATGTCGCGGAGCTTGCCGGTGATATCGACTGTTACCACAGCACCGTCGACCTCAGCGTCGATCGTCTCAAGATAGAAATCGCCTTCCATACCTTTCTCACCATAGAAGATGGTAAGGTTCACGCCTTCGGGATTGATGGGATTGTCGAAGTTGAACTTAAGGATACCTGCGGGATCGCCGGGTGCGTAGTAAGATTTCATCGGAAGAGGAATATCGTAGCTCACGAGATCCACCTGGCGCGGAGCGGCCACATAGTTGACCTCAAGCACACCATCCTCGCCATATTTGATACCGGATGATGTCTGCACTCCTGTCACGACCAGCTTCACGGCCTCACCGCCATCATGACTGATCACACCTGAGTTATAGAGCGAGGTCATGGCTCCCGAGATGTCGAACGACAGGGAGTTGAGCATGCTCGAATTCTTGGAGACGGGCTGCTGTACATCACCTACTGCCAGATATGCCGAAGAGCATACTACATCGCTGTTGAAGGTGAGGATGAGGGTGGAGGTGATGGCGATCTCAGAGCCTTCGGCGGGCGAAACGGAATTGATGGTAAGACCTTTGTCTCCTTCCATCTGGAAACGGACTTTACTGTTGTCCATCATGAAGCCGGCAGCGATGGTGTAGGTCTTGCCGCCTTCCACCTTCCAGCTGCACACCTGGCCGAATTCTCCATAGCCGAGGTAGGTATGGTTGCCGGCATCCTCAAGATACAGGTCGATACCACCATCCTGGATAAGATTTCCTGAGTAAGGAATTGTCACAGTCGCCTTGTAGCTTTGTGCGAAAGCCAAGTCGTAGACTTCACCGAGAGTGATGGCGCCGCCATCTTGGGGGAAGCTCTCGGCAGAGGCGGAAAGTGCTCCGGTAACTGCCATAGCTACGATTGCTAAAAATTTAACGAAAAGTTTTCTCATATAAATAATTGATTAAAAAAAATTGTTCCAATTTTTTTTAATGAAAAATGAAAAATGAAAAATGAAAAATACCATCCGGATGGAAATTTTTCATTTTTCATTATTAATTTTTCATTAGAAGATTATCTTCTCCGCTTTGTCGCCGGTGACGCGGATGTAGATGCGTCCCTTCTCCGGATTCAGCACGGGCAGACCCATCAGATCATAATAGAGCGCCTCGGAAGCATCGGCCTCGATACCTGCGATACCCGACAGGCTGAAATGCTCCACACCGGAGTTTATGACACGACCTGTGGCATTGTCGATGAGCATCACCACCACCTTGCAGTTGTCAGGGTTGGAGATAGTCTTGTCGGGGAGGGTGGCGCGGAGGGTGATGGAGCTTACCTCGCCGGCCACGAAATCAGACTGTCCGATGGGAGTGCCGTTGAAGGCTGAGCCATTGACCACGAAGCGGGTCACGTCGTCGGCACGCCATGTGGTGACACGTGGCTGGGCGTACATTCCACCCACACCCCACTCTCCGAGGATAGGATCGTTGACGGTATTGAAATAGTTGGTCTGGACGGTGGGAAGGTTATCCTCAAGCACTACGGCGAATACACCGATGCTCGCCTCCTTGCGGTCGATGGCAAAGCGGACATCGACAGGCACCTCAAGTGCTCCGGTGGCAGCGTCGTAGGTGACGTTGAAGGCTACCTCGGCAAGCGCGGGCGAGGCCATCTCATCCTGCACGGCATCGGCCCACAGATAAGCCTCCTCGCCATCGCTCATGATGATTCCGCGTCCGAAGAAGGTATATCCCTGGCTTCCGTTCTGGAGCATGGGCGAGAGGATGTCGCCACGGTTGATGCGTCCGGAAGGTGCAGCGTTGAGATGCAGGAAGGAAGCATAGTTGACAGCCGGAGCCGAGTAGAGGGGATCCTCATAGGCACGGAGGGTGACGGGGATGAAATTGTCGGCATACATGCCCTGAAGGTTCTCGATGGCACGGATGCCAAGCGGACAGTTGCCGCAACCGGCACCGGTGTATTCCTCAAGCACCACCTTCTTGACAGGCTGGAACACGAGGTCGGCCACCTTGAAATCGTATGTCAGGTTCTCCTCGCCGGATACGAGGCTGATGGTGTAGGCGTTCTCCTTTCCTACGGTAAGCGGCAGGGGTGTGCCGAAACGGAAATCGAAAGATTCGCCGTGGGAGAGAGTGGCGTCGGGATCCTCGACTGTGGCAACGGTGAGTCCATCGGCATCACTGAGGGTGAGCTTTATGCCATGGTAGATGTCGGTCTCCGAAGGCACGGCGACCATACCCCTCACCTCAACCTCATCGGCATCGACCACAACGCTTGGGGTCATGTTGGTGAGGACGAAGCTAAGCTGGCGGGCGACGGCTATGTTGTCGAGGAAGATGGCGCTCTGGTCGTAATTGTTGTTGACAAAGGCGATGTAGATGTTCTTTCCTGCGTAGGCGGAGAGGTCGACGGTATAATGTGTCCACTCGCCATCGAGACCCTCGTCGGTGGCGCCGGCGGGAATTATCTCATCGAACACCAGATGTCCGTCTTTCTTGAATGTCTCTTCGAGCTCCGTGGTGAAATAGTTGTACACGGCATCATCGGCGTAGACATACACTTTCAGCACATCGTCCTTGAGGCTGTGGTAGCTCTGTGCATCGAAGCTGAGCTCCACGCTGGCATCAGGGATGTAGAGCTGCGGCACGATCAGCCAGTCGTCGCTCTCACCCGGAGGTGTGAACATTGAGTGGGAGCAGAGAGCCCAATCGGTGGAGTTCTCATTGTCGCGCAGGAGCAGCCAGGGAGTTTCGGAGGTGAATCCCCAGCTTGTGGGCACTGAAGATGGGTTGTTGAACTCGCTCTGCCAGAATATGAAGTTGGAGTAGTCGTCGCATTTGGAATGGAAGATAAATACATCGTCGGATGAGAGCTGGCGCTCGTAGGCTCCGACATAATCGACAGTGATCTCCTCATTTTCGCCGTTGCCCGAGAGGTCGGTGACCGTGCCGGCGCCGATGACCACCTTGTAGTTGCTTCCGCGATAGAGATTGTATTCGCTCGTGGGGAAGAAAATGGCCTGATAGCCGTCGGCAGAGGCGGCGAAATGCGCCACGACGCTGTTGTCGTCGGTGTTATAGAGGATGCACGATCCCTGGTCGGAGATCTTCACGCGGTTGTCGAATGTCACCGTGATATAGTCGGGATAGGCGTTGAAGCGTGCCACCGCCGATCCGTCGGAGGGAGAGATGCGCACGGGCTTTACGGGCTGGTTGGCGCGTCCCACGTAATTGAGGGTGATTTCCTTTGATTTTACAGAAGAATCCTCGGAGAGCCATATCATGCCGGCTGGAATCACCACGGAGTATTGCTCCCCGGGTGTGAGTGTGGTGGTGCGGAATGTGATGACCACACGGTTGGGATTGGAGTTGCTGACGGCGAATGTGAGGGCCGCGCGCACCTGATTTCCGTCCTTGTCAAGAAGCTTGACGTCCTGAGCACGGTTGCGCACCTCGATCTTGCGGTCGAATGTGAGGCTGATCTCGCCGATAGAGCTTACAGCCGTACCGGAAGGTATGCTCGGGGTGTAGATTGAAAGAAGGTCAACCTTGGAGGCGGCCTCTTCGAAAGGCTCGGGCATCATGAGGATGTAGCTGTAGGAATTGGTGGCGAGCACGGCAGTGAGACCGTCGGACGACACCGACTGGAAGGCTCCCGTGACAGCCTGATGGACAAGCCGCTCGACGGTGGTGCCGTAGACCTGTTCGAATATCTGGTCGAGGCTTACGAAATATTTTCCGCAACGCACCTGTGCCGTGGGATATACATAGCCGGCGGGCGACGCGCCCAGAAGCACGCCGTCGTTGGTGATGCGGTTGCCTGCCACGTTCTCGTCGCCGGCAGCGGTAAAGACCTCGAATTCGTCGGTGGCCACGTTGTAGCGGTAGGGATAGGTGCCTTCACTGCCGCCTTCCAACTGGCCTCCGCCATACACCATGTAGGCTGAGCCGCCCACCCATGCACCATCGGGGCTGAAGGCCTGGGAGTCGATGAAGGAGAGGTTGGGATTGCGGGGTGTGTAGCGGCGTGTGGCTTCATTGTAGTCGAAGCCTATGGGTCGCCAGCTGTGCTCCTCGGTGTCGTAGACGTATGATATCATTGACACGGGAGTGAGATAGGCCTGCGACATCTGGCCGAGGACATAGCGTCCGTCGGGCGAGATGCCATAGAAGAGGTTCTCATTCTGGTCGACACCGGTCTGGTCGATGCGGGGCAGATTGGGCAGGGGCTTGCTCTCGCCTGTGGTGAGGTCGATGTACATGGGCGTGACATCGTAGTCGCTCAAGGGGGTGGAATAGTACCCCACGGCGTACCGGGCATCGGGAGTGACGCTCAGGAAGCATCCCCCACCCCAGGGCGCGGGCGCATCGAATGTGGTCCAGGAATCGGTGGCGGGATTCCAGTATCCGGGCAAGCCATGGTAGGAGCCCACGACAAGACCATTGTCGGCGACATCGTTGAGCACGGCCTCCTCCCGGGGAGAAATCACCCGGGTGGTACGGGTGGCTATGTCCACCAGCATACCGGGATTGTCGGCCTCGTCATCGCCGGCCGTGGAGGAGATAGCGTAGAGGCCGTTGTCGGAAACCGACAGAAGCATCTGCGCGTCGGGGTCGTAGACCACCGGCATGTCGATGGCCGACGCATGCGTAGGACAGCATAGTGCGACCGCTGCCGCAAATGCTGAGAAAACCGTCTTTTTCATGAATTACTCAAGGTTTGAAACAATATTGAAATTGTTGAATTTTTTACTTAAAATTTACTTTGGTTACAAAATTACTATATTATTTCTTTTTCCACAATGAAATATTATCCATTTTGCAATTTTTTACACACATTTGCTATACATTTCAGCAAAATTCACTTCTGTGTGTTGGCTATGTCGGCAATTTTGTATAATTTTGTAGACATTTTGTCGTGGGGCCGCTCTTTTTCCGGAGCAGTCACACCGGAATCGGCTGAACGGCGCACTGTTTTAAACCTTGACGCCGTTTTCGTATCTTATCAGATGATATTTAACCCTAACTAAACACCATCACGAGAAAAATGAACACCATCAAGAAACTCCTCCTCATCCTCATTGCCCTTCCCGTGGCTCTCGCCGCAAGCGCACAGCTGCCCTCCGTCCAGCTCAAGAACCTCGACGGAAAGACCGTGGATACCGCCACCCTCTCCAACGACGGCAAGCCTTTCGTGATTTCTTTCTTCGCCACATGGTGCAAGCCATGCAACCGCGAGCTGAAGGCAATCCACGAAGTGTATCCCGACTGGCAGGACGAGACAGGAATGCGCCTTGTGGCCATTTCTATCGATGAGGGTCAGAACGTGAGCAAGGTGAAACCCCTGGTCGACTCCGAGGGCTGGGAATACGAGGTGCTGCTCGACACCAACAGCGAGCTCAAGCGCACTCTCGGCATACAGAGCATCCCCCACGTGCTGATCATCGACGGCGAAGGCAAGATAGTTGAAAGTCATTCGGGCTATACTGAAGGTTCGGAAGAGCATATCATCGAAAAAATACGCGAAATCATAGCAGAATAACCGGAACACCTCCCCTACCATGAAATTTTCAGCACTGCCCCTCTCTCTGGCATTATTAAGCTTGCCGACGCTGATGTCGGCGCAGAACCCGGTAACGGTGCACGGAAGCGTGCAGAGCGACATCCTCTTCCCGGAGACCGACTACAAGATCGGAACCGAGACATACGACGACGCCGTGCTCACCAATTCCTACGCCAACGCCGGTCTCTTCAGCAAATATGTCGACGCCGGACTGAGAGTGGAGTATCTCCAGCACCCGCTTCCGGGATTCGAGCCCGATTTCAAGGGCTGGGGCGTACCCAACATATTCGTGAAAGGCAAATATAAGGGTGCGGAGCTCACCGCCGGCGATTTCTACGAGCAGTTCGGCAGCGGCTTCATCCTGCGCACCTACGAGGAGAGGTCCCTGGGCGTGGACAATTCCATCCGCGGCGGCAGGCTGAAATTGAATTCAATAAAGGGCACGAGGCTCACTGCCTTAGGCGGTGTGCAGCGTGTGTTCTGGGACTGGAACACACGCTCGCAGGTGTACGGCGCGGATGTGGAATGGGATGCCAACGAATACATCCGCAAGCTCGCCGACAACGACATGACGCTGACTTTCGGAGCCTCTTACGTGCTGAAGCACGAGAAGGACGAGGACATCATCGTATCGGGCACCAACACCAAGCTCCATCTGCCCCAGGACGTGAGCGCCTTCGACGTGAGGGCTCATTTCTACAAGTCGGGGCTGGACCTGAGGCTGGAGTACGCATGGAAGGGACAGGATCCGAGCTTCGACAACAACTACACTTACGGCCACGGATCGGCACTGATGGGTTCGGTGTCTTATTCGAAGCCGGGATGGAGCATGTTCCTGCAGGCCAAGCGAAGCGACAACATGGCGTTCCGCTCCAAGCGCACACAGGCGCTGTCGGCGGCGTTCATCAACAGTCTGCCGCCTTTCTCCTACCAGCACACCTACGCCCTGGCGGCCCTATATCCTTACGCCACACAGATGGCCCCCGGTGAATGGGCGCTGCAGGGAGCCTTCGCCTACTCGTTCAAGCGCGGCACGGCGCTTGGCGGCAAATACGGCACGAAGCTGAAGCTTAACGCCAGCTACATCTGCGGCATCGACCGCGACGTGGTGAAGACCGACAACAATTCCCTCGCCGGCACCGACTGGTACGTTCCGGGCACCGAGGGAATCGGCGAGACCTACTACACCGACGTGAACCTGCAGGTGGACAAGAAATTCACCCGTGATTTCAACATGAATTTCATGTACATGTTCCAGAAATACAACCAGACGGTGATCGAGGGTCATGGAGGAATGATCAACTCCAATATCTTCGTGGCCGAGGGTAAATATAAGATCAACAAAAAGCTCACGCTTCGTGGCGAGCTGCAGTATCTTCAGACTCCGGACGACCAGAAGGACTGGTGCTACGGACTGGCCGAGCTGTCGGTGCTCCCCTACCTGATGTTCACCGTCAGCGACCAATGGAACCACGGCGACACGGGGCTGCACTACTACATGGGCTCGGTGACGGGCACATACAAGGGCAACCGACTGATGGTGAGCTACGGCCGCACCCGCGCGGGATTCAACTGCTCGGGAGGCGTGTGCCGATATGTTCCAGCCACACGTGGCTTCCAGCTTGCATACACATATAATTTCTAACCACAACCTTTTCTTAATCTGACTTAACCTGACAATGAGACATTTTTCAAAACTTAAGCTTATATGTGCGGCGATGGCGGCAGGAGCCGTACTGAGCGCATGCAATGATATAAATGAGGACGACCGCTTCATCGAGCTCCCGGCCGTGGAGGCGAAACGTGTCGTGCTCCTTGAGGAGTTCACCGGCCAGAAATGCGTCAACTGCCCTGACGCACATGCCGTGATCGAGGGGCTGCTGGAGCAATATCCCGACAACCTGATCTCCGTGAGCATCCACGGCGGATCGGATCTGAACGCCATCGGCGAGGAGCAGATGCCGAAATACGGCCTGCGCAATTCCGAAGGTGCGGCTTATACAGATAGTTACAAGATATCGTCGTTCCCGGCCGGGGTGGTCAACCGCCGTTCGGGTGTGATGACAAGCGACCAATGGTCGACAGCCATCCGCAATGAGATTTCCAAACCTACGCAGGTGGAGATGGAAATGACCGCCGGATTGTCAGCCGACGGAAAGAAGGTGGCTGTATACGTGGATATAGAGCCTTACGAGAATATCGACGGGTATCTCCAGCTTTGGGTGGTGGAGAGCGGAATTGTGTCGATGCAGCTTACCAAGACGGGCATGAAGACCGACTATGTCCACAACCATGTGTTCCGCGGGACGGTGAACGGTCAAGACGGAGAACGTGTGCGACTCACCACACGCGAGCCCCGTCACATTACCGCCGAGGTGGATGTACGCGACAACTGGAACACAAGCAATCTCGCCATCGTAGGCTTCGTGTACGACTCCAATGGCGTAATCCAAGCCACCACCTGCACTGTAGATGATTGAATATAGAATTTGAATGATTCATAATGCGTAGGTAGTACAAACCAAAACGCATTATGAATTGTTTGATGTATCGGAGTATATTACAAATTTTTACTATATGAAGAGACTTTCTACTTTATTGATCGCAGCCTCGCTCACGACGGCTGCATGGGCAGAAGCCCCCACTCTACTCTTCCGTGGAATGCCTGTGGAACCAGGCAAGACCTACGAAGCGGGTTATATCGTTGAGTCTTATGATATGGACGGCATTCCTTTCATGAACGCCTATATGCAGGATTCGCACCTTACGCTGCGCGGAGAGAATAATTCAAGTGTCGTGGTGGAGGTAAAGGCCTCATCGGATGTACAGGTATGCAGCATCGACGGACAATGCGCCATCGGCACTGACGTGACAAAACAGGGCCAGCTCGGCCAGAGCAATGTGGTCGCGCAGGAAGGCAACCTCGTGACTGTGGATCTTAGAATCGACCGTGAATCTGATGACTTTTTCTTCGATGATAATTTCGGCTCGACCTTAAGCAACATTACTGTTGATGTAACAGCCTATTATACTTCCACTCCCAACGACAAGACCACTACGACAGTGATTCTGCGCAATGTGCCCGATTCGGAGGTGAACGGCATCAAATCCGTAGGGAAGGACCTTACAAGCGTGGCTCTCGGCTACGGCAACACACTCGAATACAATGCCGCCCAGCCCACAAAACTGGATATCTACAACACAAGCGGTGCGCTGGTGATGAGCAGCAAGATTTACTCCACCGGTTCGATCAGTCTTGACAGCCTGCATCCCGGTGTGTACATCTATTCAGCCAACGGCACGACAGGCAAGATCCTCGTCCGCAAATAACCCCCTTGTCAACATTCCTGCAGTGGCGAGATTGCTATATGCAGATACGCACAAAAAATCGGCAGCCTTCTTCAGGGCTGCCGATTTTTTGTGCGTATCTGTATGACTTATTTATTTTCCTCCTCGGATGCTTCTGCCAATGTGGCTTTCTTCATGGAATCCATCAGATCCTTTCCGAAAAGCACCCAGGCTGCTGTCGCCACCACTGCCAAAAAGACAAATCCGATAATGACGACCAATCTTGAGGGTGAACCCTTGATCGGTACAGTGGCTGGCTGCAACACGGTATACACAGGTGTGATTTCCTGCACCTTTGCCCGGGCAAGCTGATATTGCTGCGAGGTGTTGCTGTAAAGCGAGAAAGCGAGGGACATCTCGTTAGAAAGCCTCTCCTCCTCGGTCTGGCTTGACTTTGTCACCAAACCATGGTTACGGTCGACAAAAGCTGCGTAGCGTTTCTGGGCCTTGTGATATTCGGCCTTGGCCTCTTCATTGATTTTCGCCGCATAATCCAGATCCTTGCGGGCCTTCTCAGTGCGATAGTTGGTCACATACTCCTGCAGTCGCTTTACGACGGTGTCGGCCAGCAGAGCAGCCACCAGGGGATCCTGCATTGTAACGTTGACAGATATCACAGCTGTCTTGGCATCCACGTCCGACGAAATGCTCTTGTTGAGGGACTCTACAAGGAGCATCTGATCCTGGCTGAGCCTGAATGGATCCACCTTATAATTTTTGGCTGTATCCTCCTGCTCGACAAACAAACCTCTGACTGCACCAATCGCCTCTCCCGGAAGAGATAGCACCGCACCCCACCAGGGCTTTGATGTCTTGTATTCGAGATAGCTTCTGAGGGTCATGGTCTCATCATCGACTGTGGTGACAGGCACATCGAACAGACTTGCGATGAACGGCACCGAGCTTACGATTTCGGGATAAAGCATCGGGTTGACGGCATCGGTGCTTCCGGTGTTGTTAAGGTTGATTCCGGCCATCGAGGCAAGCGCACTCAAACCTCCGCCACCTGACATCTTACTGTTGGCCAATTCGGGAGCGAGAGTGACACCGGCTGAATAGTTCCTGGGAAGCGAGAATGCGATGACCGCACCCACGACGACACCAATCACACAAGCCCAGATGAGCGCACGCTTCGATTTCCAGAGTTTACCGAACAATTCAAGAAGGTCAATCTCCTTCTCTTCGGGTTCCTGAGCCTCTATGTTATAATTTTCGTCCTGCATAAAATCTTATTTTTTAACAATGGAGACAACGGTAGCAGACATTGTTGCCAATGAGGCTATCACAGAAGAGATGGTCATGATTTGAGCCCAGTCCGTGCCCTTGCTCTCTCCCTTTGAAGGAACAATGATCTTGCATCCGGGCTGTATCGGGGTATTACCTTTAGCCTTCGCCACCTCACCATTCATATACACGATATAGCAACTATTCTTTCTTGCCTTCTCACCGAAACCACCGGCCTGCTCAACATAGTATTTGAACTTCTTTCCGGGGACATAGGTCACAGTGTTCGGGAACAACACGTCACCGGAAATACTTACGGTAGAAATCAATTCGGGGATAGTGATCACATCGTTGGCACGGAGAGTGATGTCGTAAGTCGACCCGGGGTTGGCAAGTGCCTTTTCAAGATCGATACCCACAGTGTACACCGCCGAGATATCAAGCATGTCAATTGAAATGGAGTCGGTAGAATTCTGTTTCGACGTTGCCAGGCGTTTCATCTCCTGCTGTGCAAGAAGCTCTTCTTCGGTAAGGCGGCGACGCAGTGACGCACCCTTGGCGAATGCGCTCTCGGTGAGACCTCCTGTGCGTCGGATAAGGTCGCTTAATCGCTCGTTACGTTTCTGCAAGGCATACTGGCCGGAGAAAAGCACCTCACCGTTGACGGTGACGAATTGCTGTGGCTCATAGCCGGGCGAACGGCGAACGGTCACTACATCGTATGGCTGAAGACGGAACGAAGAATCAGGATTCATCACATAGCCCTCTTTCAGGGCAAACTGATAGGTCTTGGCAATCTCATTGGTTGGTTTCAGACTGAATGGGTCGATCACACGGCGAGCCACATCCACACGCGACAGGGAAGCACCCTGCTGCAGGCCACCGGCCATGAGTATGAGATCGTCTATAGTGGCCTCGGCGGCGTACGGGTAATTGCCGGGGGCGTTCACCAATCCCTGTATGGTCAGAGTACCATAGTCGAAGATATCCCCTCTGTCGAAGATTATGAGTTGGTCGTCGCGCCGCAGGCTGATATCGGGAGAGGTGCCGTTGAGAATACCCTCAATGTCCACCGAAAGAACCTCCAGGTCGTGATTATCGTCGTAGCGGTAGAGAATGCCACGCGTGACGAACGCATTTTCAAGAAGACCGTCGGCCACCTTGATGAGATCGGCGACCGTACTTACATTGCTGTCGAGGGCATACTCACCTGGACGGAGAACCGAACCACTGATTGTCACACCATTCTGAAGACGGTCGTTGGTGATACCGATGGTAACGACATCACCATCGCGCAGGGTGAATGTATCGAAATCTGCAGTCGCGACATTCATCCTGTCCTTATCGACTCCATTGAAACGCTCCACCACAAGATTTCCTGATGAAGCCGAACCTGTGAACCCCCCGGCATACCTGAGAAGATCGGCCACAGATTCCTCCGGCTGCATTTCATAGAATTTCGGACGCTTCACCTCACCGACAATCTCGACGAGACGTTCTGCTGCAGGCACCACTATGATATCGCCTTCCTGAAGACGGATGTTGTTTGAAGTCTTGCCGTTGAATATATATTCATAGAGGTCGACGGAAGTCACTTCCTTTCCTCCGCGCATCACCTTCACATTACGGATCGAACCGAGATCGCTGACACCTCCGGCATTATAAAGGGCGGAGAAAACTGATGCGAAAGGCGACATACGGTAGGTGCCCGGCACATCAACCTCACCCATGACATTGACCATTATTGAACGGACATCACCGAGTGCAAGATTTACATCACTCTGATTGTTTTCGAAACCGGCATATCTCTGTGCAAAAATTCGACGCAGACGATTGTTGGCTTCTTCCACCGTGAGACCATTGAGGTAAACCGGACCTATCTGCGACAAGATGATCGATCCTTCGGGAGATATGGTTGCGGTGATATTGTCCTCACTCTCACCGAAGATATTTATGAACACGCTGTCGCCGGGACCAAGGCGGTAGTCAGCGGGAGTGGCCAGATTTTGATTTGGTTCGAACGACAATTCCTTGCTTGAGAAAATATCATGGCCATAGATATTGCTCCTTATTTCATTCCAATCATCACGATAATCCTGATTGTTGTAATCACCGAAATCCTCATAATCGTCATAATTATCGCGGTCATCGCGATTGTAACGGTTGTAACGGTTATCACGGTCATCGCGGTTATAACGGTTATCGCGATTGTTGCGATTGTTCGATGATGGTCTATTGTTTCGGCCTGTATTGACCTCGGTACGTGTCTGATTCACGGCACCGATGCCTGAGGAAGAGACATTGCCGTCGGAACCCTTTCCCGTCAGCGATTTCCGGATCCTCTCAGCCTGTTCTTTTGTCACTCCCTTCATCAGGAGCTCCTTAATAATGGTATCTTTATCCTTTCCGGCCGCCTGTGCCTGTTTGGCATATTCAATGACTGCCTGGTCGGACATCTGCGCAGAGGCAAATTGACTGCCGAACGCCAATGTAGCGGCAATCAAAAGGAATCTAAGTGAATGTTTTAACATCAGGAGAAACTTTTCTTGAACAAAATAATTAGTTTTCCGCAAAGTTAGCTTTTTTTTCGCACATAGACAAACAATTATTTCGGTGCGGCGTCATATACGCTCTTGAGGGTGTATTCGGGGTCGGTGGTGTTATAGGCTTTTGTCATGACGGCGATGATCTCGGCGGAGTTGTTGATGTATGAGCCGTTGTCGTGCGTATAGTAGCCGTGGCACTCGTTGCCGGCTCCTTTGCTGCCATTGTCCCACACCACTATGCCAAGACCATTCTCTCGGGCTGCCTTGAACACATATTCCAAATAATATTTCCTGAACAGCTCCGCACGGGCAGTGGAATGATGCACGCATCCGGCCTCACCAAGATATACAGGCACACCTTTATCCACATACTTTGCCTTGAGTCTGGCGAAGAGTTTCTCCACATCAGCTTCATTTCCCCATGCCTCTTTCTTGCCGGAAGCTCCGGTGTGGCCCCACTCTGTCTTTGTTGCCTCAAGTGTGAAGGTGTTGGGATCGTAGTAGTGCACCGCCACAAGCATGCGGTCCTTTGCTGAATCTTTAGGCAAGATGAGGTTGTCCATCGTCAGGTCGGGGTTTGTACAGTAACCCACTGCAGCGAGATAGCGGGTGGCATTATTGCCTCCGGTGGCACGCACGGCGTCGAAGAATACCTGGTTCCACTCATTGACGCATGCATACTGCTTTCCACCATCCTTGCGGTTCTCGCCCCAGCCCCATCCGCCGTCGTGGATTTCATTGAAGGGTTCGAAAATGAGGAATTCGCCCTTGTCGGCAAATTTACGGGCAATCTGGGTCCACATAGATGCAAGCTGGTCCTTCACCTGTTGATTGAAGGCGGCATCTGTAGCCGCTTTCTTAACATTGAGCCAGTAAGAACTGTTGGCTCCGTCATGATGAATATTCACGATGGCGCGCAGGCCGGCCTTTTCGGCGTAACCGACAACCTCATATACACGGTCGAGCCACGCATCGTCGATTTTGTAATCCGGAGCAGCGCCTACCTTGCCAAGCCAGGTGACAGGAATACGCACGGTGTGGAACCCGTCGGCACGGAGTTTATCGAAAAGAGCCTGTGTAGCGGCAGGGTTTCCCCACGAAGTCTCGTTGGCAACTCCATTGACATGTGCGTCAAATTGGTTGCCGAGATTCCAGCCGAGGCCCACGTAATTGGCCGGACTCTCACCTAAGGGTTTCTTCTCCACCCCGGCCTGCTGCACTTCAGCCGACACGTGTTTGCCATTTACTGCAAAAGTGAAACGGGCAGTGCGGGGATCTCCGGTGTTTTCACTCACGGAATAGACGAATTCAAAATAATCGCCCTTCTTTGACTTGGATTTCTGAGTGGCGAATTCCGTAGGGTCGCACGTGCCGCTTGGAATCTCCGTGGCAGAGACAGTGATCGTCAACGTGCCTCCGGCTACGGGGACAGTACCTTCCGGAGAGATGGACACAATCTCAACATTCTGGGGCGCATCATCCTGTGATGAGTCGCCACATGATAAAAAAGCAAAGGTTGCCATGAGGATGGCAACCATACTAAAGATAGATTTATAGATTTTCATAGGTTTTAGAAAAATTTCTTTATTGAAGGAGCGTCAGGTTCAAGGTAGTGACGGGTAAGCTCCGGGCTAATTGATCATTCGTAGGAGCTTATGTCGATCGTGCCGATACCCTGAAGACTCTGAAGCCTGAACCCGTTGGTGTTCCACGCCTCCACAGTCACCTGATCGCCGGCCTTGAGATTTTCCACCTTTTTGTTGTCAGTATAGGAAGAGTGGCCGTTAGGCGAAGCGATTGTTCCGAACACAGCGTCGCCTCCCACAGTGGGAGCAGTCATTGCCGAACCATCAGCGATGAGCACGATCTTACCGTAGCCGTCGAACTGCTGCTCTTCGTCGGTGGTGACGTTAAGGGAAAGGGTCTCCGTCTTCGACGGATCGATCTCAAGACCGGAGTTGGTGAGCACGAGACGGAAGATATACTGCCAGGCCTGCTTTACCTCCACCTCGGGAATTATGGTCTCGTAGGTCTTGCCATCGATCACAGCGGTGAGAGTCACAGCGCCTGCCTTCGTGTTGAACGGGAGTGTCCACAGACCGGGTATGTCGGTTTTCCACCCGCCATTCTCAACGGTGCGGTTGACAGAGGCCTTCACCTCGCCCTTTTCCGTAAGTTGGATTTTTCCATTGGATGCATCCATCGAGCCGGATTTGTAGACATTCTCACCATTTATTGCCAATGATGTGAGGTTGCCGGCACCGGAATAGTTAACAGGCACGATATTGAACGACAGCAGTGACAGCGCGTGGCTCATCTTCAGCCTTACGTTGGGTGATGTCTTGGAAGCAGCCACAGACGGACCGGAGTACATCAGGTCAACCTGCTTCGACAAGTCGACAGGAATATTCTTCAAATCCACGTAAGATGCATCGTAGGGTGACACGGCGAATACGAAAGCCACGGTCTGGGCATCACTTACATACACCGGAGGATCCATCGTCCAGGCTGATCCGTCGAATGTAGCCTTCACTCCATCGGTGATGTTGGGAGCCTTGGCATCGTTGTAAGTCTTGGCAAAGATATTCATTGTGGCACCGCTGCCATATTCGAGCACTGCCGACTTTGTCTGAATCTCGGCAGTCGTCAAGTTCAGAGCCACGCCATCGGTGACCTCGCCCGGCTTATCGGGTACGACGGGAGAATCCTTTTCGCTACATGAAGCCATAGCCACGATAGCGAGCGACAAGAGGAGTTTGCTATATATATTTTTCATCATCGTAACAGTCTTATAAAATTACTTTTTGATTTTAAACACTTTGCTCTGATTCTCGAATGTCACTTCGATGGTGTTCTCACCAGCCGAGAGTGCATCGCGGCTGAAGGTGTAGTCCGGCAGCACAGGGTGCTTCGTGAGAGCCACCTCCGCTCCGGAGGCATTCTTGATCTTGACGGTAGCACCGTAGCGTGTGTGCAGGTCGAACGTTTTTGTGGCACGGTCGTAGCTGAGCGATGTACGGTTCTCGATAGGCTGCGGCTTTTCAACATTGATATTGAAGCCCTGCCGCAGTTTGGAATTGCTGTTGTCCTTCATTGTCACTTCCAGGCGCACATATATCGGACCTTCGTCGACCGAGATAGGACGAGTGGTGAAGAGCATGCCATTACGGAAAGTGACAGGCACATCGAGATAACTGCCGGTGGCGGAATCATATTCACCGGTAATGGAGATGTTCATTTTCGACGCATCAGCCACATCACCGTTGACCATAACGACACTCACGTATGTGTCGGCCGGCATATTCTCCTCAACAAAAAGGTCGGAGAGCTCGATGTTGCGGAAGGCACTGTTGCCGCCACCTATACCCACCACTACCACATGGTTGGAGTCATAGTTCATGTTCATCGCTGCATCAGCAAGGTGGTCGAGACGGAAATAACCGTTGCCTGTACCACCCCAACCCCAGTTGACGGAGAACATCTTGTCGCCGTCGAAACCGTCGATATTGAACGAGTGACCGTAGCCACCCTTGGTGTCGATAGCATTGTATACCACCGCTCGGCCGGCATAGAGCTCGTTGAGGATAAGCTGCTCCCAATCGCCGCCGTAGCTGGATTTCCAGTAATAGTTCACCTGCGAGCCATATCCGAAATGCTCCTTGAGGGCATCGGTGATGCGGTAGACCTGATTCGAAGGGATGCCTGATCCATCAGCTCCATATCCCATCGATACGGACACACCTGCATGGTACATGAGGCGGGCTGCCTCGTCCCATCCATCAGTGCCGCCAATAATCTTGTCCCAGTCGTATTTCGGCTCCTTGTCATAGTCGATCGTAAGCGTGCCATAGCCGGGGCATCCATAGCTCTTATGCCCGTAGGGCCTTTCGGGAAAACGCTGCACGCTCATGGCCTGCGACATTGCAACGGCCACACAGCCCACGATGGCCTGCTTGCCACCGGATGTGGGGCAATATTTGTTGTAGGGCCTCGACTGGTTGAAATTTACCTGAATGAGGGGTTCGACACGTTCGCCACCGGCACGTGAGAAATTGATCACACCATTTTCGTAAGCCTTCCACTTGACGTTGGCTGACTTGGCACGATTTTTCACAGTCAGTATCCCACGCTCAGCCTCGCCGAGAAGATTGTCCATATTCTCGGGGAGCGAAGCAGGATGCACCGAGCCCGCGGTGGAATAACCGATAATCGGATAATAAGTATCATCCGCCGACACCACAGCAAAACCCTGCGGAGCGAAATTCACGATATAAAGAGCGTCGCCGTAAGGTTCTACTTCAGTCACTTCCAGGGATGCGGAAGCACCGGGCTGTTGCGACACATAATTGGCAGCCACCTTGGCGGCTGTCTGCACCGACACCGGGGCTGCCGAGACACAGAGACCCATAAATGCCGATGCAAGCATTATGATTGATTTTTTCATACTTATTTTATTGAATCGAATTCGGGTTAATGATTTATATTTATATGCAAAGTTAGCGAAAAAAACGCAAATAATCAATATCTACGCATGGTTTTCTTCACTTTTATCATCTGTTTTATATTTTATTCAGAAATCGCACAAAATATTCACCAAAAGATTCAAAAAAAGCAGCCGCTTTCAGAGGAAAGCGGCTGTTTTTCTGTAAAGAGATATTATATTTCAGCGATCTCTTGTAAGCTTGGTAACATCATAGCAGATATTGTCGGCTATATAGTAGCTGCGGTTGTACTGGTAAAGACCGGCAAAGTTGATGTGGTCGCCCAAGGGTGAACTTGTCAGATAAAGCTCATCACCGCTTTCGTTCCATGTGAAAGAAACGGTACCACTATCCTGAATTCCTCCCTCGTCGGTTATGGCAGAGAGGAAGACCTCAGTCTTGGACCCATCAGGCGTCTCAATATTACCGAGAGTCTGACCAAGCTTGATACGGAGCGAGCCTTCGTCGGTATTCTCGTTGTAATCGAACATCACGAGGATTGGATAAGCACCCGAGGCAAGTTTTTCCTCTTCTGTTGCATCTTCCTCATACGGAGAGTTCTCACCTACGATACCCCAAAGCTGATAGCTGTAGCCGTAAGCCCAGTGGTCAAGACCCCATGTAGAAAGTGTCACCTGCTTTGATACCATGGCACCTCCATATTCACAAGGCATGTACCATGCGCCATCGAGACGGTCGTAGGGACGGTCATCATTGTCCTCGATGTTAACTATCGTGGAATTGAGGGTGCCGATGGACGCACCCTGTGCATCTACAAGGGTGAGCTTGAAGCGACGGTCGTTGTTGATCACACGGTCATCGATAAGCTTTACTTCGAAATAACCTGATTTGTCACCATCGGCAATATTGATTGTCGGTGAAGTCAGGAGATAGTGGGCGAGGTCGATAGCTGGATCATACTCCTGATTGCCGTCGATGTATTCCTCAACAGAGCAAGTGACGGTGACATATCCGTTGGCAGTACCATCCACAACCACGGGCACACGTACGATACCCTTACTTTCCATGAAGATGATGTCGGCCTGCTTCATTGACACTGTCACACCGCTCGCAGTGTTGGTATCCGGTGAATCGGGTGTCGGGTCGTAGTCACCGCATGCGGTGAAACCGAACATACCAACCATAAGAGCCAATATTTTAAGATATTTCATTGTAGTGTCGGTTTATAATAGTTAAATTAATATCCGGGATTCTGTTGGCCTGCCATCTGCGGATTGCTCTGAAGCTCATCGGCAGGAATAGGCCATGTGTAACGGTAATCATCGGCATCGTAGGACACTGCCAGACCTGCCTTGGTGAGGATCACGGCTATATCAGGATTGCTCTCGTACATGGCGCCGCCGGAGCGAGAGAATCCTTTCTTCCAACGACGGAGATCGCTCAAGCGGAATCCCTCTCCATTAAGCTCAAGACCACGCTCCTTGCGAATCTGCTCAACGAGCGATGCGCCGGAGAGAGTGTCGTGCTTATAGCTCAGGATGCGGTTCTTCATATACGCCTCAAGATACTTGTTGGCGATATCCTCCTTTTTCAGTTCTGCAGCCGATTCCATTGCAATGAAATAAACCTCGCTGAGACGGAACACCTTGGGCATATTCATAAGATTGACGGAAGCATCCACCTTAAGGTCAGTGTTTCCGGGGAACTTCACGAAGCAGGGAGCGTTGACATCGCCAAAAGCAGTCTGAAGGGTACGTTCTTCAATAAACGTAGTGTATCGGCAGTCGCGCTGCTGCTTGAAGGCATTGACTCCAGCCTCCTTGTACAGAGAGATCGACTGAGGTGTCGGGATATAATCAGCATCGGTTGACTGTGTTCCGATCCATGTGTTGCCAATAGAATTGCTCAGCTCCTGATTGTTCATGTAGGGGCGGAAAATCACCTCATTGCTCTTATCCAGTGTCCACATATTCTTGTAGGTGGAGGTATTGGCAAGGCTATAATATCCGCTGTTGATGATCTCCTCCGAGATATCGAGTGCTTCCTGATACTCTCCGAGCCAGAGGGCCAAACGAGCCTGCATTGTGCGTACAGCCCATGTGGAGATATAAGGAGCGTTGGGTTCGAGAATCTCTTCCGTGTCAATTTCCTGATACTCCGCCATTGCATCGAGAGCAAGCTGTAATTCCTCCTTGATGAACTTAATTGTGGTGTTCATCGACGGACGTCCGGGATAAGAAGAACGATCGGAGGAGGGGTCCCATTTAGTGACGATAGGAATACCGTAACCCTCCTTGTCGGCAATCGCAGGATCGTAAATCTGACACCAGCGGTCGAACATCATGGCATAGTAGTAGCCACGGAAGAAATGCGCCTCACCGATAAAGCGCTTGTACTTGGCGGCAGTGTCATTGTCACCGTTGGCCTCGGCATCTTCAAGCAGAGGCTTGATCACCTCAAGAAAATAGTTGGAGTTGGCAATCAATCCGTAGCAAGAAGCCCAGTAGCCTGTGATGTCGTCGTCGCCGGGGAGAATATCGCCGTTGGCGATAGAACCCATACGGTTGCCGTTGATCACAAGACCATTGAACATATCGCACTGGATATCGGCGTAAGAAAAGAACTTACTTGTGGTGAAAGAGCGGATTCCGGTGTAGAAGCCGTTGCGGAAGCGCTGTGCGTCGTTGAGAGACTGGATTGCAGTCTGGTCATCGAGCGAACCTACCGGTGCAAGATCCATATCGCAGGAGGAGAATAGACTCGCCACAGCAGCCAGTAATAAATATATTTTTCCTTTCATTGTTGTTTCTCCTTAAGATTAGAATGTTACATCGAATCCGAACTCATACTGGCGTGTGTTGGGATAGAAGAACGCGATAATGTTGGTTTCGGGTTCGGGATCATAACCGGTGTAGCCGGTGAAGGTGAGAAGGTTACGGCCTGTGAAATGGAGATTGACATTTGTCAGGTTGGCCTTCTTCATCCATACCTTGGGCAGCGAATATTGCAGGGTAAGGGTCTTCAGACGTACGAACGATGCATTCTCAAGCATGTGGGTGTCGAACTGCATCACCTGACCGTTGGCGGCGGGGACATCAGTGATATCACCGGGCTTTGTCCATACCTCAAGCATCTTGGTGGTCTGGTTGAAATCCTGGGCGAAGTTGTTGTTCTGGCAGAAATAGAGGTCATTGTTGACCATCCACTTGTCGGCAGCCCATGTGAAGTCAGCCAAGAGCGACAGACCCTTCCATGACACGTTGGTTCCAAAGCCACCGCCCCAGGGTGCGAACTGGCTCTTGTTGATGCCTACAGCATCGCGGCTTTCGTTGTAGACCTTTGTGATGTTGCCTTCGCGGGTGTACCACTGCTGTGCACCGTCGCGCGGGTCGACACCGGCATAACGCACCATATAGAATTCGTTGGCCATGTGACCTTTCTTATAGATAATCGAAGAGTTGGGGAAAGGCAGCTCGTCAAGTCCGTCGAAGAGTTTTGTGATCTGGTTCTTGTTGTAGTTCATGTTGCCGTGAATCTCAAAGAGCCAGTCGCGCGTCTGCACGGGAGTGTATGATACCTGCAGGTCAACACCGGTGTTGCGCATCGATGCCATGTTGCTCCAGTTGGCGGAAAGACCGGTAGTCATAGAATAAGGTACCTGCACGAGCATGTCGGTGGTGTTCTTGTTGTAGAATGCGATATCAAGGTCAAGCTTGTTCCAGAATCCCAGAGCCAGACCTACATCCAGACCACCTACGCGCTCCCATGAAAGGGATGTGTTGGGGGCCTGAGCCACACCGAGTGATGTCTGGTTGTTATAGTTGCCACCTGATCCTACAAGGCCAAAATAGGCATAGTTAGAGAAAGAAGAGTTACCGGTGGTACCGTAGCTCACGCGCAGACGGGCCTTGTTGAGCCATGTGAGCTGACGTAGGAAATTCTCCTGCTTTGCATCCCACATCACTCCGGCCGACCAGAATTCAGCCCAGCGGTGGCCGGGGGCAAAGCGTGAGCTTGCATCCATACGGAAATTGGCATCAACAAAGTATTTATCCTCATAATTGTAGCTTCCACTTAAGAAGAATGAGTTCATGGCGAGCTCGCTAATGCTCTGGCTACCATCGAAAGATTTAGCCAGACCCTGCTGGAGCAGAGGCAGACGGCGGTCGGACTGACCTTCAGAGCTTACACCCACTGTGGTTTCCTTCATTACGATGGATTCCTCACCGGCAAGGAGGGTGATGTTGTGGATGTTGTTGATTTTGAATCTGTATTCCGCAGTATTGGTATAAGTGAACTGATAATAGCGACCAAAGCTCTGGGAGTTGTATCCTTCTATCACTCCGGATTCATTGGCATCATCCTCACCATATACATCGCCCATCGGAGAATAAAGCGGTCCGTGGGCATATACGTAGTTCTCGACACGTGAATCGGAAGCATCCACAGCCTGCTGAGCACGCAGCGTAAGGCCCTCGATAGGAGTGAGTTCCTCAAAGAGCTGAGCATTGACAGTCACACGGTTGCGCCATACCGAACGGTCCTGGTTGAAATAATGAGGTGTGGGCATACCTGTGTAGTGGAGATACTCGGCCTTTTCGCCCCAGATTATCTGTCCGTCCTCGCCTATGGTGTAGTAGTAGGGAGAATCCATAGGCATAGCACGACGGGAGAATACCATCGGGTTGGCGGTGTATACACCGTTGCCGCTGTAGATAGCGTTGGATTCGTTATTCTGCTGATACTTTGTATAACCGAAATTGCCCTGGAAACCGACACGGAGCCATTTAGTGGCACGTGTGGAAAGATTGACACGCATAGCCTCGCGGCGCATCTGCGACTGCTCGATGATGCCGTCCATGTCCATGTGGTTGAGCGACAGGTAGTAATTGGTAGATTCCGAACCTCCTGTCACCGCTGCTTCCAAAGAGTAAGTAGGAGCATGTCCATTGAAAGTCTCGGCACGCCAGTCGGTGTCGATACCATATTTTTCCCAGGCGGCACGCTGGTCGTCGCCCACTGGCTGACCGATAAGGTCGCGGTAGCGGATATACTGCTCGGAGTTCATCATCTCTGTCTTATCGGATGTCATCTGCGACCAGCCGTATTTGGCACGGATGCTTACAGTGGCCTTCTCGGAATATTTACCTTTCTTAGAGGTGATGACAATAACACCATTGGCGGCACGCGAACCGTAGATAGCCACGGAAGCAGCATCCTTGAGCACAGTGATACTCTCGATATCACCGGGGTTGAGGGTAGAGAAGACTGACTGTGTGATAGGAGCTCCATCAAGGATGAACAGCGGCGTCACGCTTGAATTGAGGGAGTTGACACCACGCAGACGCACCTGATTCTGTGTTGAGGAGGGGTCACCGGAATTGGACATCACCGACAGACCTGCAACCTTGCCCTGAAGGGCGTCAAGGAACGACGGCGTGGTGACATTCTCAAGAGCGTCGGAGCCCACGACTGATACGGAGCCCACCATAGAGCCGAGCTTCTTGCCCGAACCATAACCGGTGACCACTACGTCGCCGAGGATCTCAGCTTCAGGCTTCAATGCCACATTCATCTTGTCCTGCACAGGCAACGTGGCTTTCTGATAGCCGACATAGCTAAAATCAAGGGATTTGACCGAGGTCTTGATGGTAATTGTGAAGTTACCGTCGATGTCGGTCAAAACGCCATTGGTAGTCCCTGCCGGGACGACTGACACACCGATCAGCGGCTCATCAGTCGTAGAGTCAACCACAGTACCCCTAACGGTCCGCGTCTGAGCCGACGCAGCAAGTCCGATAGAAATGACTGCAATGAGTAATAAAAACAGCTTTTTCATACCAAAGAATTAAACATAAATTATAATAAATTTCTAATTTCCAAACGACAAGAAATATTATGATATGTGGTCGATTCGCTTCAAAAACTGACAGAATTATCGATTTACGAGTGATTTTTTAGAACATTGATTCAAATACCGCCATTTTTCTTAGCATAACGAAATGCAAAGTTAACGCTAATTTTTAGTTTTATCAACATATTGTTAAGAAAATTTGCCGTTTTATTCGCTTTTTAACACGAAAAGCCCCATCAGCAAGAAAATTCTACCATATACAAGCGAAACAGGCAGCAAGTGCTCACTTGCTGCCTGTCATATCATGCCATTCTTCGCGGCCTGATACCCGATACCAGGAACCTGATACTAACGTCTCTTCTTGGCCTGCTGCTTTGCCTGCTGGCGCATCAGTGCTTCCTGCTGCTTCTGGGCAGCCTCAAGGCGAGCCATGAAACCGCTCTTCTTCTTGGGTTTCTTGGCGTTCTCGGCCATCTGAGCCCTGACCTTGTCCTCGCTGATAATAAAGTGGCGGATCACGTAGGTCTGGATTATGGTGATGATCAACGACAGGAAATAGTAGTAGCTCAAGCCCGAAGCGTAGTCGTTGAAGATGAACAGGAACATCACCGGCATTATGTACATCATCCATTTCATGCCGGGCATCTGGTTCTGCGAGGGATTGCTCTGCATCGTCACATACATATATAATATATTGGTGATGGTCATGATCAGACAGAAGAGACTCACCTTATTTCCATAGAAAGGAATGGAGAACGGAAGGGTGCAGATATAATCGGGAGCGGCAAGATTGTGCACCCACAGGAACGACTGACCGCGAAGCTCGATAGCCGACGGGAAGAAAGCGAAAAGAGCTATGAGGATAGGCATCTGCAGCAGCATGGGCAGACAGCCCGAGAAGGGCGATGCCCCCGCGCGGCTATAGAGCGCCATTGTCTCTTGCTGGCGCTTCATTGCATTCTCCTGTCCGGGATATTTGTCGTTGATTTCCTTGATTTCCGGAGCAAGCACCTTCATCTTGGCCTGTGACACGAAACTCTTATAGGTGAATGGGAACAGGATGAGCTTGATGATGAGGGTGAGCAGGAGGATAATGATACCATAGTTGGCGATGTGATGGCCAAGGAAAGTGAAGATGGGAATTACGATAATCTTGTTGATCCAGCGGAAGAGAGTCCAGCCAAGGGGAACGAGGTCGTTGAGGTCGAGATCCTTGCCGTCGGGAGATATCTTATCGTCGAGCGACGACAGCAGAGGATACAGGTTGGGACCGAAATAGAAATCGAAAGCCAGGGGGACGCCGTTGTCGGAGTTGTAAGGCAAAGTGGCCTGAAGGCTCATGTCCTTGAGGAAGCGTGTACTATCCTTTACGGGGGCGCTTGCCACATCCGCCGCAGTGAAGGCCTGACGTGGAATCACCACCGATGAGAAGAACTGGTTCTTGAATCCCACCCAGGCTATCCTGCCAACGAGATGGTCATCGTCGGCCTTGTCGGATTTGAGTTCGTCGGGACTCTCGTCGACGAATTTGTAAGCCACCGTGCTGTTGCGCTCCTCGAAAGTGCGTCCCACCTCATTGCGCATCATGTTCTGCGTCCAGTCGAAAGCCACACTTGTGGTGCTCGGGGGGATCACGGCGCTGATGCCCTGCTGGATGACCTCCATCTTCACGATGTAGATTTCAGGCACGAGCGTGTAGCGTATCTGCCAGTCGACACCGGCCGAAAGCGGGAGAGCCATCGTGAGCGACGAATCGGTAACCGCCACCGTACGGAAATTGAGGTCGGAGGTGTGGATATACTGCTCGGAAGTGGCGAACGTGAGGTTGAATTTATTGGTGCCTTTTTCGAAAAGCACAACATCCGTGGGAGGTTCTGTATTTTCGTTGAGATAATTTTTCAATTCCACTTTCTCAATGCAGCCGCCCTGCGAGGCGAAGGTGACACGCATCTGCTCGTTCTCAAGCACCGTGGTCTTGTTCTCGCCGCCGAGGAACTGGGCGAAACTCTTGTATTTGTTGATATTGCCGATAGCCTCACGCAGAGTGTTGTGGGCGAGCTGAGCCTGTTCGGGAGTGTAGGCAAGCAGATCGTTGGCGATGATGCGGCGCACATCGATGGATGTGTCGCCTACCTTCACTGTACCGCTCGGCAGGGAGTCGCCGGGAGTGTAATAGAGGTTGAGCACATCGTTGGCGAGAATCACTGTGCCCGACTGACCCTCGGCGGGTTTTCCATACGTCTGCACTGTGGGGATAATGCGGGCCGCCTCGTCGGCGGTGATCACGCTGATGCCGGGGGCGGCAGCTTCGGCCTCTTTCTGCCTGGCAGCTTGTTCCATTGCTTCCTGCTGAGCCTTGATCTGCTCTTCAGATGGCTTATTTAACCAAAAGAAGCCAAAAATCACAAGTGCCATCAGCAGCATGCCCGTGAGGGTGTTCTTGTCCATTTCTGAAATTTATGTCTTTAATGATTAGTTCATTGAATCACGAGGAAAGATTTTCAATGTGCAAAGTTACGAATTATTTCTTTATAAATCTTATAATTCTTACAAATCTTATAATTCTAACCGAAACCTGACACCGGTTACCTGATACCTAATGCCTGATATTGCGCGGATGATGGTCGAGGATCTCGCGGCGCAGCTGGCGAGTGTCGGTGTGGAGGTAGATCTGGGTGGTGGCTATCGATTCGTGGCCGAGCATCATCTGTATGGCACGCAGGTTGGCGCCCCCCTCCAACAGGTGGGTGGCGAAAGAGTGGCGCAGAGTGTGCGGCGATATCTCGCGCCGGATTCCCGCCAGGGCGGCATTGTCGCGTATGATGTAGAACACCATCACCCGCGACAGGCGCCTACCCCTGCGGTTGAGGAATAGAATATCCTCCTCGCCGGGTTTCACCTGTATGTTGCCTCGGTCGTCGAGATATTTCTCTATCTCTTCCACCGCCGAATCCGACATGGGCACAATCCTCTGTTTGCTGCCCTTGCCCTCGACCATGAGCATACGGTCGGTGAAGGAGATACGACTGATCTGAAGATTGCAAAGCTCGCTCACTCGCAGACCGCAACTGTAGAGAGTCTCAATGATGGCGAGATTACGCTGGCCTTCGGCCTTGCCCAGGTCCACGGCCGCTTCGAGAGCGTCGACCTCATCGACAGTGAGCACCTCGGGAAGATGCTCGCCTAACCTGGGCGATTCGATCATGGCTGTGGGGTCGATCTCGATAAAGCCCTCCACCCTCAGATATTTGTAGAAACTTTTCACGCCGCTGATAATACGCGCCTGCGAGCGCGGGGAGATGCCGAGATCGTAGAGAGAGGCGATGAATGTGTGGATGTCGGCTTCCTTGATCGAAGCGAGCGAAGGGCACAGAGGGTCGGCAGTGACCCAGCCGATAAACTTGTCGATATCCGATCGGTAGGCTTCGCGTGTGTTTGCCGACAGACCACGCTCCAACAGCAGATAGGCACTGTAGCTGTCAAGGAGTTTTGAGTATTCGGGGAGTGTGCGCACAGTGGAGGGTTATTAAGGTTATAAGGTTATGGGATTATAAGGTTATAAGACTTAAGTCATTATAGGTTGACTTCAAGTTGAACTTGTTGGAGTTGATAATTATTTTGCAAAATTATCAAAAAAATCGTATTTTTGCCGCAAAATTTTATATTAACTTTCGCAAGCGAAAGTTGATGGTTGCAGGATTATGGGCACCAGAAGACACCACAAATCGTCTCTTAATCTCATAACCTTATAAACTAATAAACTTTAAGTTGAGCTTGCGAAACTTAAATACAGTGCTATGGTACGCGAATACGATTATCTCGTGATCGGATCGGGCATCGCCGGAATGAGCTTTGCCCTGAAAGTGGCCGGAACCGGCCGCGTGGCCCTGATCTGCAAGACCACCCTTGACGAAGCAAACACCGACCTTGCCCAAGGCGGAGTGGCTTCGGTGACGAATCTTGAGCTCGACAATTTCGAAAAACACATCAACGACACCATGATAGCCGGCGACCACCTGAGCGACCGGGCGGCAGTGGAGAAGGTGGTGCGTGAGGCCCCGGAGCAAATCAAGGCTTTAATCGACTGGGGTGTGAATTTCGACAAGAACGAAAAAGGCGATTTCGACCTGCACCGCGAGGGCGGCCACTCGGAATTCCGGATCCTGCATCATGCCGACAACACCGGACATGAGATACAGCAGAGCTTGAAAAAGGCAGTGACCGACAATGAGAATATCGACGTGTTCGAGCACCATTTCGCCATCGAGATCATCACCCAGCACCACCTGGGACGAATCGTCACCCGGCGCACCACCGACATCGACTGCTATGGAGCCTATGTGCTCAACGAGTCGACGGGAAGCGTGGACACATTCCTGTCGAGAGTGACCGTTATGGCCACCGGAGGATGCGAGGCTGTGTACGGCACCACCACCAACCCCGTGATAGCCACAGGCGACGGCATTGCGATGGTGTACCGCGCCAAAGGCACGGTCAAAGACATGGAATTCATTCAGTTCCACCCTACCGCCCTGTATCATCCCGGCGACCGTCCGTCGTTCCTCATCACCGAGGCAATGCGCGGCTACGGCGCCGTGCTGCGCAATCTCCGCGGCGAAGAGTTCATGCATAAATACGACCCGCGTCTGAGCCTT
>CAYZPI010000037.1:0-29300 GCA_964480085.1 uncultured Bacteroides sp.
GCAATCGAGTACAGGTGATTCTCGAGTGCACAGAACATAAGGCAAGCGGTATGCCAGGCACTTCGCGCTACATTACTACAAAGAACCGCAAAAACACACCCGAACGTCTTGAGCTTAAGAAATTCAACCCCATTCTTAAGCGTATGACTATTCACAAAGAAATTAAATAATTTTTGACGAGATATGGCAAAGAAGACTGTGGCCTCTCTCCAGAAAGGTGAAGGCCGTACATATAGCAAGGTGATCAAGATGGTGAAGTCGCCCAAGACCGGCGCTTACGTCTTCAAAGAGGAAATGGTGCCCAACGATGCCGTTAAGGATGCCCTGAAATAATCCCAACCCCCACATACCCCCACGAAAGCTTCGCCCAACGGCGAAGCTTTTTTTTTCGATTACTAAAAATATTAAAAATGTTTGGGGTATGCAATGTTTTTGCTATATTTGCATTTCAAAACTTGAAAAATACATACCTGATGAATAAATCGACCTATCTCCTTGCTGTATCCGCGATAATGCTGCTGCCGGTGCTCTCTTCCTGCGACGGCGACAAGACAAAAAAATACGAATTCGACGACACACAGGTGCCCTACGACGGAAAGTCGGAGCGTACCTTCCTTGAAGAGACCGCCACCACATTCCTTGGATATTTCAATCCCGGCGACCAAAGCACCCTTATCCATTCACTCGACTATTTCGTGCATATCTGCGAAGAAAGCGATTTCCCGCAGATAGCCACCGCCGCACGGGGAATGTGCGAGACCATAGCCAACAACGACTATCTCGACTATTCTCGCGCTGCTACGGACCTGGCCATCAACCTCACAATGCTGAAGGGCTTCTACCAGCACAACTCCAGCATCATGGCATGGCAGAAACTCGAGGACAGCGACGATGTGCGCCTCAGATACTGGGACGGCACCTCGGAATACAATATGTCGCTCTCGGGCAGCTCCGACACCTGGACGACCTCATTCACTGCCGAAGACGGCTCAACCGTAAACGTAGAGGTGCCGAAAATCATGGACCTCACCCTCGTGGCAGGCTCTACATCCGTCACCAATCCCAACTCCATCCTGACCTTAAAGCTCAAGACCGATTTCAAGGACTCCCAGCGGCTAAGCATGTCATCGGAGATCAAGGCAGCCAACATATTTATCTCCACGACCCTGAACGGCAACAATACCTCCCTGGATCAGGAACTCACCTTATCCATCGACAATGTGTCCACCTATTACCGCAATGACCTGATATCGACTAACACAAAGATCACCGGCAATAATCTTTGCTCGGTGGCGGCATGGCAGAAAGCCGGTGAGAATGACGCGCAGGCACTTGGCTCGATGATATCCGGTGCTTCCAACACACTGATGATCATCCAGCGTGTGCAGGTGAAATCGGATATCTCCGACATGAAGACTTTCCTCGCCAACTGTGACCCGTATTTCGACAAATACGACTCTTCCGATCCTAAGGGCGCCGCCGAAAAAGCGGCCAAAGGTCTTGAATCGAGCATCAAGGCCAATATGTTCTTCACTGGCGATAAAACGAAGGTTCGGGCAACTCTCGGCTGGGAAGCCTGCCAATACGATGACTATTACGACGAATGGGGCGTACGTCCACTGATAATATTCACCTCCGACGGCACTCCCTACAGCTTCGAGGAATATTTCGGCAACAGCAGGTTCCTGAGCGTGGAGAACCAGTTCAGCCGTCTGTTCAAGCAGTATGCATCATTCTTCCGTCACAACTGGTAGGATCTGAGGGCTGTAATGACATATCCTTTATCACGAAAAGCGTGGCTCATCACCGCGCTTTTCGTGTTTTCCCATATCTCCGCCATCTGTATGGACACGCCGGAAGATTCCGTGCGGCGTCTGCAGGAGGTAGTGGTGCGCGACCGCACATCCCCGCATGCAGCGCGAATCGACAGCACCGGGAGCGTGAGCCTGTCAGCGGCTGCCATGCGCCATGGGCCCCGCGCACTTGGCGAAGCCGATGCCCTGCACACCCTCACCTCGCTGCCGGGATACACAGCCGCCGGCGACTACGGCAGCGGTGTTAGTGTCGGCAGCGACGACCTTTCCACCACTCTCTACACCATCGACGGCGCCACAGTGTTCCATCCCTTCCATTTCGGAGGAATATTCTCCGGATTCAATTCATCGCACCTCGCATCCGTGCGGGTCGACCGCATCCACCGGTGTCCATCGTCGCCGCCGCGCACCGGAGCGCTCATCGAAGCACTGACATCTGACTACATTCCCTCATCCACTGCGGGCATAGTCAACATAGGCATGCTGGCCACAAGCGCCACACTGGCCATTCCCGTGAGCCCACGCACGGCCATAAGGCTGTCGGGGCGGCTGTCGCACATCAACACGATCTACGGACGCATCCTCGATTCCGACGACACCTCGATGCGATATGGCTTTGAGGAAGCGAACCTCACCATGCTGCATCAGTTCGATTCCTGCAATTCCCTGAAGATAAGTGCATACGCCAACCACGACCGACTTCTCTACGGCGACAACGGATTCGACATGGACACACATCTCACATGGAGCAACCTCGCCGCATCCGTATCCTGGCGCCATCAAGGAGCGGGGGTGGAGTGGCACCAGGATATGGCATATTCACAATACACATCGGACCTCACCACATCAATGGCATCGGTGCTTTTCAACCTTAATTCAGGAGTGCGCCAGCTTGCCGCATACGCCGATGCCACATTTCCTGACCTCGATGCCATGCTGGGCTACCGTGCGGAGTTCACCCGCTTCGAACCTATGCGTCCCAAAATCACAGGTGCCCCAGGCGCAGAGTCAGTGATTTCAGCCATCAATGCCATGATTGCCGGAGTAGCCGGGGAGAAAACATGGCGAACCGGGACATTGCAGGTATCGGCAGGAGCATCCGCATTCCTCAGCCATGCCGACGGCTCCACGCACTTTGCGCTGGATCCGGCGTTGACGCTATCGGGCACCGTTCGCGGCTCATGGTCGGTGAAAGTCAGCCAAGCCACACAGTTCACACACCAGGTTGGACTCTCCGATATCGGATTCGCCTCCGATTTCTACCTTCCCTCAGCCCGCGCCATTCCGCCACAGAGAACACTCGGAATCGATTTCGTCTACCGCAGCATGCCCTTCCACAATATCGACATCACGTTCAACGCCTTCGCCAAGAGGGTGCTCCACTCGCCGCAATACCGTGGAAGCGTGCTGGGACTTATAGATGACACATACGACCCGTTTGATGCCGTGACACTTACCAACGGCTATAACACAGGCGGCGACGTAATGCTGTCGCTGTCGGCCGGTCCCATGTCTGTCATGGCAGGCTACGGACTGGCCGTGTGCCGGCGTAAGGTAGCTGACCGCTGGACCTCGTCGGCCAACGAACCGCTCCATTCGCTAAAGCTGGCAGCGGACGGTGCCCTATCACCTGCGCTGCGCCTGTCGGCGTTCTTCACTCTTTCCTCCGGGCGTCCCTATACACCCATAGAGGCCATATACATCATCGGCGGCAATGTGGTGACGGAATACGGCCTGCTCAACAGTTCGCGCCTGCCCGCATATCACCGCCTCGACCTTTCGGGCACATACACCTTCCCTGCGATACGCACACGTGGCCACCACTATCTGCATCACTACGCCAATCTGTCGGTCACCAACGCCTACGGCCACAGAAATGTGGAGATGCAGTATTTCACCTATCGGGAGACCGACCACACCGTGTATCTGCGGCGCATCGGCTCCATCTACCGGTTTCTTCCTTCGATAAGCTACACGGTAGAATTTTAATGAAAAATGAAGAGTGAATAGTGAATAGTGAAAATTTTTGTAAAAGGGGCGAGCTTCAGCGAGTCCAAGCGAGCCCAAGCCTAAAGCCAGAATCATGAAAAAATATCTCCCGATAATTCTCACTCTTGTCCTTGCCGGATGCGGCGGAGAGGATGTGTGCATCCCTCCGGCTCTTGCCATCGAGGGGTGGATCGACAGCGACGGTTATCCCGTGGTGGTGCTCACCCGGGCGTTATCGCCATCCACCGATCCTGTAGCCGTCGATGAGGCACTCGTGCGGTGGGGACGTGTCACCATCTCCGACGGCGAGCACACCGAAGTGATGACCGGAGGCATGGATGCCGCCATATTTCCTCCCTACAGCTATAAAAGTTTCAAGATAAAAGGCGAGGTAGGCAAGGAATACACTGTAAGCGCCACCTACGACGGCATGGAACTCACCGCCCGGTCGGTGATATTGCCTCCGGCGCGCATCGACTCCGTGGTATTCAGTCCGGCAACCGACAGCCTCTGCTCAGCAATGCTCACGTTCAGTCCTCCGGCAGATGCCGACACATGCCGGTTCGTGGTATTCACAAGGGTACGAGGTAAGGAATCACGGCACCACATGTCACTGCTCGGAGCTGTCACGACACATGGAGAAGAGCCGGTGACCATACCGGTGTTCAGAGGAAAACATAAGGACTCCGATGAAGAATACCAACCGAATTTCCTTCGTGGCGACACTCTCGACCTGCTGTTGGCGCGGGTCGATGAAGATGTCTACCGATTCTGGGATGCCTATCAGGACGAGGTATACTTCGGCGGCAACATCTTCCTATCCTCCGGGGCGAGCCTTCCCGGCAACGCGCGGGGAGGCTACGGAGTATTTTCCGCGCGTGGAATCGCGCGGAAAATTTTGAATGTTGAATATCAATATTGAATCTTCGCCGAAGATACGGAGGTGCGGATGATATATGTGCCTCGCGATGGCAGACGCACAGTGTGCCCCTCGCCTATCAGGCGGCCTGCTATATCGTACACCTGAGCTCCGGATACGGCTGTCACTTCGTCGCCGACAATAAGAAAATCCGTGTCAGCCGCCACATCGGCGATACCGGCCTCTCCTGGGATGGCGTTGATTTCATAGTCCACTTTCTCCACTGTGAATGTGAGTTCCGGTCCTTCGAATATCTCCGCGGCCTCATTGCCTTTCTTCATGCTCCAGCCCTTGACATTTTCGCCCGACAGAGTCACGGTCCGGCCCACATAGTCCTTGCCGCTGAATCTGCCCCGGCTAAGGGCTATGTCGTTGTAGCGCACCGATATTCCCTGCAGTCCTGCGGTATCAAGTGCCTTGTTGACACTGACGTTGGTATAGTTGCCCAGGCCCCAGTCCTTCCTCATCAGGCTCGGCATGTTGAGGTGACGCTGCTTTATCCATTTCTGCATGTGGTCGAAATTGTAGTCGAGATTGCTCCACCACTCGCCCCATTTCTGATGCGACAGGAGCATTTCGCTCCAACATTCGTTCTTTATCTCGTCGGTGATCTCTATGAAAGTATCCTTGTTCAGGAAATCCCCCTGATACACGATATTGAGATTTATGAGATAATCCCTGAATTCCGGACATTTCACCATCTGCCGGTAAAGCGTGTAGCCTGTCTGGTCTTCCCAGGTGTTGGTGTCGAGGAATTCATAGAAGCTCTTGCTGAGGTTATCGTTGCTGTTCCAGATTCCCAGACCGAAATCGCAGTCCTTCACGAGCCAGCGCCAGCGTCCGTCCTCTCCGTCGGTACGCCTCCACATCACGGTGTTGTTATGTGGGAAATCGGTATTGTACACCCAGGCGTTGAGTGCCATAAGCGCCGCGAACGACTCGATGTCCACCACCTCCTTCCATTCGTCGAAAGAGTGCTCGGATTTCATGAACTCCTCCAGCTCGTTGCGCTTCTCCCAGTCGCCGGCCTTCAGCTCCGACCAGTTCTCGAACATATCGATATCCTCGAGTCCGTCGTAGTTGGCGGCGATATTGTCTTCGTTGCTGCGTTCGCGCATATTGAGCATGGCGTGATATTTGCCGTTGATGCACACTATCACCGGCTGCGTGCCCTGCCAGTCCACGGCCTTGGTGTGACGTCCGATCACCCGCTGCATTATCGCATCGCGCAGGTAGCACCATCCGAAATCATTGCCGCCGTTGCGCAGTACGAAGCTCTTGTTGTCGGTGACGCCCGGCTTGTCGTCAGGCCACAGCTCGGTGTTGAAGCGTTTCTCGCCGAAACGCTTGTTGGCATACATCGCCATCGACTTCAGCCTGTTGCTGCGGGTGTATCCTCCCTGCACACGGGTTTCACCGAGTTGGTTGAAGGCGGCTTCCTCCCCTTCGGCGGCGAAATACTCCACATTCATCGGACGACGCCAGTCGTACCGGTAATTCTCATGGTCCTTTCCTCCCGTGCCGTCGGCGAAGATGCCGATTTTTGTGTCGTAGAGATACTCATCATTTATCGCTATTGAGATCACGGGCAGCGTGACGTCGCGACCTAAGAAGATATACGACTGCGCGTTCGACGGGCGCGAGATGCATCCGTCAGCCACTGCCTTGGCGCGTATCACCGTGCCGGTGAACACCCTTAACGGAGCCGTGTACTCCCTGGATTTCGCCACGGTAGGCTCACTGCCGTCGGTGGTGTAGATTATTTTGGCTCCCTCGGGGGCATTTTCGGGAAGAGAGAGGGCGACATGTATGGTCCTGGAGGATTTCCATACCCCGCCCGGCTCGCTGAACGCCACTTCGCCAAGCACCACGTCGCTTGTTCCGCCCATGTTCGCCGCACCGGGAGTGGGTGTCAGTTCGTAGCCCCACTCTCCGTCGGCAGTACGGCCATAAGCCACATCCGGGGCGGGCTGTTTCTTGAGCGACAGCTTGTCGGCAATCTCTCCGTCAGGGTCGAATAGATATACGTCACCTTTTCCCGAATCCACGCGGAAATCGGCATGGAGTCCGTCGTCAGCCTTGTCGCAGTAGATCAACAGGTATCCGCCGGCCGGCACAACAGCCGACGGCAGCCTGTAGCATTTTTTTGCCTTGTCCTTTGTGCCTATGCGGTAGTCCTTTATATTGATGTCGCTGTCACCGTCGTTGTATAGCTCCACCCACGAATCCGGAAACTCGTTGATATCATCCATTATGCAGTAGACATTGCTCTGCATCACTTCATTTATCACAATACCGGCTGTGGCGGCTCCCGGAAGGGCAAGCGCGGCAACAGCGGACGCAATCAGTTTTTTCATTTTATCCCTGTAAATATTATGTCAATAAATTATTTTAGATGTACGGTTCCCGGTCCTTACGACATATACACCATGGGCGGGAAGACGGACGATGCTGCCGTCGCCGATTTTTCGTCCGGCGATATCGAATACCTCCGCTCCGTCCATGGCCACCACCTCGTCGCCCATCAGACGGAAGCCTCCGTCAGCCCCGGCATTGATGATGTCGTTCACACCGCTCAAGCCTGAATTGATATTTATGGCATTGATGTCGTAGCTCCGGTTGTCGACAGTGAACGAATATTCAGGTTCATCGATAACCTGCGGCTCCTCCCCGTCTATCCTTACGATCCATCCTCTGATGTTTTCTCCCGAAAGGGTCACATTCCTGCCCACATAGTCCACACCATCGAACACTCCACGGCTCAGGGGGATGTCGTTGTAACGCACGGTCATTCCTTCCATATCCGCATCACTGAGATCCTTGTTCACGGTCACGCCGGTCGGGGAGCCGAGGCCCCATTCCTCCTGCATTATGGCGGGCATGTTGAGGTGACGCTGCTTTGTCCATTCCCGCATCCTGTTGAAATTGTAGTTGAGGTTGCTTGTGGAAGATCCCCATTTCTGGTGCGAGATTTCCAGTTCGCCGCCACATTCGTCCACTACTTCGTCGATATAGGCTATAAAAGTTTCACTATTCAGGAAATCTCCCTGGTACACGATATTAAGGTCTATGAAATATTCCCTTATTTCAGGACATGCCATCATCTGACGGTACAGATTGTAACCATGCTGCATATCCGTCGTGTTACTTTCAATCATGGCGAAATAATTCTTGGTGAGGTTTACATCACTGTTCCACAATCCCAGGCTGGCATCGCAATCCTTCAGGAGAAAACGCCAGCGTCCGTCCACACCGTCATTCCTGCGCCATATCACCGTATTGTTATAGAGGAAATCATCGTTGCACACCCATGCGTTGAGGGCTATCAAGGTAGAGAACGACGCTATGTCCACTTTCTCATTCCACTCGTCGAAGGAATGCGAGGTCTTTATGAATTCCAAAAGATCGCTGTAGCGGTTCCAGTCGCCCGCCTTCATTTCCACCCAGTTCTCTATCATGTCGATATCCTCAAGTCCGCCATAGTTGGCAGCGATGTTGTCATCGTTGCTGCGTTCGCGCAGATTCAGCATACCATGGTATTCACCGTTGATGAAAACCACCGCCGGCTGGAAGCCCTGCCAATCCAGGGCATCCGTATGATGGCCGAGTACACGCTGTATTATGGCGTCACGCAAATAGCAGCGGTCGAAATCGTTTCCTCCGTTGCGCAGGATGAAGCTCTTGTTATCGGTGATACCCGGCTTGTCATGCGACCACAGTTCATAATTGAAGCGTTTTTCTCCGAAGCGTTTGTTTGCATACACAGCCATCGACTTCAACTTTCTGTTACGTGTCGAGCCTCCCTGCACACGAGTCTCGCCAAGCTGGTTGAAGGCGGCATCCTCACCCTCGCCGGCGAAATACTCCACATTCAAGGGGCGGCGCCAGTCGTAGCGGTAGTTCTCGCTGCCCTCACCGCCTGTGCCGTCGGCGAATATGCCGATTTCCTCATCGTACAGGTAATCATTGTTCATCACGATGGAAACCACCGGAAGGGTGACCTTGCGTCCCAACGCAAGATACGACTGCGTGTTGGATGGACGGGAGACACACCCGTCGGCCACAGCTTTGGCGCGTATCACCGCCGACCCATAGATCATTATTGGGCTTTTGTATCGCCTGCCATTGGTCAGGGTAGGCTCGCTGCCGTCGGTGGTGTAGATTATCCCGGCGTCTTCCGGGGCATTTTCAGGCAGGCTCAGCCCGATTTCCCTATATTTGCTGATTTTCGTCACACAGCCGGGCTCGCTGAACACCACCTCGCCGAGCACCACGTCGCTGATTCCGCCGGAATTCTTGGCTCCCGGAGTGGGCGTGATCTCATATCCCCACTCGTCTCCACCATCCTCGGTGCGTCCGTAAGCCACATCGGGAGCCGGCTGCTTCTTGAGCGACAGGGAGTCCACCACCTCGCCGTCGGGGTTGAAAAGGAAAATGTCTCCTTTGCCCGAATCCACACGGAAATCGGTGTGCACACCTGCTCCTTCCTTGTCGCAGTAGATCAGCAGATAGCCGCCCGCCGGAATCACGACAGCCGGCAATGTGTAGCCTTTGTTGAACTTATCCTTCGTGCCGATGCGGTAGCCATACAGGTTTTCATGTGTGTCGCCGGTATTGTAAAGCTCCACCCAAGAGTCGGGGAACTCGTTGATGTCGTCCATGATGCAGTAGACATTGCTCTGCATCACCTCATTTATCACCACCCCTGCCGTGGCGGCTCCCGGAAGGGAAAGCACGGCAACTGCGGCCATAATCAGTTTTTTCATTTTCATAATAAAGGGATTAATATGACACAAAGTTAAGAAAAAAGATCCGTATTCCGAAAAGATATCATGGTAATTCCGGGGTTGCCTGCAAAAAGGCGGTGTTTTTTTTGGTAATTACGGAAATTATTCCGTAATTTGGCACATTAACTCTCAACCACTAATTGACAATGGCTATGGAAAGAAAATTAAGACTACGCGATCTGACCCTCAGAGACGGACAGCAATCATTGTTCGCCACACGTCTGAGCCAGCAGGAAATCGACAAACTCCTGCCCTACTATGAGAACGCAGGCTTTTACATAATGGAAGTGTGGGGCGGTGCCGTGCCCGACTCTGTGATGCGCTATCTCGACGAATCGCCCTGGAACCGTCTGCGCAGCGTGTCGAAGGTGATGAAAGGCAAGTCGCTCCTCTCGGCCCTCTCCCGTGGGCGCAACCTCTTCGGATATGTGCCCTACCCCAACTCCGTGCTCGAAGGATTCTATAAGGAAGCCATCAAGAACGGTCTGAACGTGATGCGTATCTTCGATGCCCTCAACGATATCGACAACGTCAAGGACTCCATCAAGATGATCAACGAGCTGGGCGGCATCGCCGACGGCGCCGTGTGCTACACTGTAGATCCCAAGCCCGAGGCGCCGGCACCCGCACCGGAGCCCAAGAAGAAGGGATTCTTCTCGCGTCTCTTCGGAGGCGGCGAGGAGGAGACACCCGCACCTGCCGAACCGGAGAAGATCTTCACCACAGAATATTTCGTGGAGAAAGCCAAGCAGATGGAGGCTCTCGGAGCCAAGATCATAACCCTTAAGGACATGGCGGGCCTCGTGTCGCCGCTGCGCTCAGCCGAGATCATCTCTGCCCTGAAGGCCAACCTGAAGGTACCCGTCGATTTCCACACCCACTGCACCCCGGGCTACGGACTGGCATCGTCGCTGATGGCGATCATCCACGGCGTGGATATCCTCGACACCAATATCTGGTGGTTCGGCGGTGGCTCTGCCGCCCCTGCCATCGAGCTGATATACGTGTTTGCCCAAAAGCTCGGCATAGAGCTGGAATGTGATATGGTGGCCGTGGGTGAGATTCGCGACCGTCTGCTTGCCGCCCGCAAGACCCTTGCGGCCTTCGACCTCCACAAGGACGACATGCAGAAGCCTTTCGACCCGCTGAACGACACCCTCCCCGCAGAGATCGACGCCCTCTTCGACAAGGCTATCGCTGCGGCAAAAGCCAACGACGAGGCCACTCTCCTCGACGCCTGTCATGCAATAGAGGCTTATTTCGGTTTCCCGAAACCCAACGAAATCGTGAAGAATGCCGAGGTGCCCGGCGGCATGTACTCCAACATGGTGGCACAGCTCAAGGCCTTGGGAGCCGAGGATCTGCTTGAGGATGCCATGAAGCTGATACCGATGGTGCGCCGCGATGCCGGACTGGTGCCACTCGTCACACCTACCAGCCAGATCGTGGGTTCGCAGGCAGTGAGCGTGGCTCTCGACCGCAAGAAAGGAAATCCCGACTACTCGAACCCCTCCAACCAGTTCATATCGCTCGTCAAGGGCGAATACGGCCATACCCCCGTGCCCGTGGATCCCGCCTTCCGCGAGAAAATCACAGGCAGCCCCGAGGAAAAACCCTACGACGTGGCATCGTACAGGAAGCCCGAGAATCCATCGGTAGATGACCTCGGAGGAGTGCCCCTCGCTTCCAACACCGAAGAGATGCTGCTGCTCGAACTGCTCCCCACCGTGGCGAAAGGCTTCCTGCGCAACCGCCGCAAGGAGGAGTTCGACGCCAGCCAGCCCAAGGAAGAGGTAGTGGAAGAGGTGGCTGTGGCAGCCGAACCCATCACGGGCCACACCATCACCGTGCCTATGGGCGGACGCATCGTCGACATGCACGTCAAGCCCGGCGACAAGGTGAAGAAAGGCGACCTGACGTTCGTCTACGAAGCCATGAAGATGGAGAACGACATCCAGTCCGACATCGACGGCGTGGTGAAGCGCGTATTTGCCAAGGTAGGCGACGTGGTGGCCACCGATGCAGTGATCGTAGAATTTGAATAATCTTGAGGTATCAGGCTTAAGGTTTCAGGTGAATCCCCCGGGTTTGTCTCCGGGTGAAATCACCTGAAACCTAAAACCTCAAACCTGGAACCTCAAACCAGAAAAAAACCATGAAAATAGTAGTTCTCGACGGACATGTCGCCAACAACGGCGACCTAAGCTGGGAAGCGCTCTCTGCTCTCGGCGACCTTACAGTGTACGACCGCACGGCCCCTGACCAGATTGCCGTGAGGGCGGCGGATGCGGAAGCGGTGTTTGTCAACAAGGTAGTGTTGGACGCCGCTACGCTCGACTCCCTGCCCGCGCTGCGTTTCGTTGGCGTTCTTGCCACCGGCTTCAATAATGTGGATGTGGTGGCCGCCCGGCGTCGAGGCATCACCGTATGCAACGTGCCGGCCTACAGTACCGACTCAGTGGTACAGACCGTATTTGCACTGCTCCTCGCCATCACCAACCATGTGGAGCTTCATTCCGACTCCGTACACGCCGGCGACTGGGTGAATTGCCGCGATTTCAGTTACCGTCTCAATCCGCTGCCCGAACTGGCGGGAGCCACCATGGGAATCTATGGCCTTGGCCACATCGGAGGATCGGTGGCAAACATTGCGCGAGCGTTCGGAATGAACATTATTGCCCTCACCTCCAAGGTACCCTGGCAACTACCCGGATATATCCGTCCGGTGGAGAGCGACGAGCTGTTCAGCGAATCTGACGTGCTGGTGCTGTGCGCGCCGCTCACGGCCCAGAACAAATATTTTGTCAATGCAGACACATTGTCGAAGATGAAATCCTCGGCAATACTCATCAACACCGCCCGCGGCGGTCTGGTCGACTCCCATGCCTTGGCGAAGGCTTTGGAAGAGCGCCGGCTCTACGCCGCCGGCATCGATGTGATGGAGCAGGAGCCGCCCCGGGCCGACGATCCACTTCTTACAGCCCCGCATTGCTACATCACCCCCCACTACGCCTGGCAGGGCGAGAAGGCACGGCGCGAGCTGCTGCGTATATCGGTCGCCAATCTCGCCGCTTACATAGCCGGCACACCCGTCAACGTAGTCAACTGACAGAACCTCACGCAGAGGAGCAGAGGGCTCGCAGAGTTCTTTTACAGCAACACAATTGTCATTATGTGCTTCTGTAAATATTCTCTGCGAGCCCTCCGCCCCTCTGCGTGAGACCTTACGTATACAGGCACCACGTCACAATCAGCAGACACACCGCAGCTCCAGTCCATATCACCGGCGCCACCGTAGCCCTCGGATTACGCTCCCGGAAATCGACATACCGCGAGATAGGCACATACACCAGCCATCCGAATGAGATACCGATCAGCCCCCCCACGATCAAGTCACCCGGATAATGGACCCCTAAATACATACGCGAATAACACTGCATGAGAGCCCACGCGAATATGAACACGCCGTAGCTCCACCGGCGGAATATCAATGAGGTGAACATCGCCAGAGCCATCGTATTGGCTGCATGACACGACGGAAACCCGTATGCTCCACTGCGATAGCCATCGACAATATGGACAAGGGGCGATATCGGATTATCGGGATTAGTGGGGCGCATGCGCTCCACTAAAGGGCGGATTACGCTCGCACACATGAAATCGGCGAGTCCTACGGCTATTCCGGCCCCTATTACGGCGATGAGGGTGCGCTGCCAGCCGAACATCCTCCACATCACGGCTACAATCGCCACATAGAGGATTGTCCATATCATCTTTCCCGAGAACATTTTCATCATCATGTCGAGCCAGGGAGTGTGTAAGCCGTTAACAGCCAAAAGCGCGTCCGTATCGAGTTGCAGAATGGAATCCATCTTTCAAGGTTTTTAATCGTCAGCAATTATTCTAAAAATATGTTATCAATTCGAAAAATAAGCAAATTTTATTGGCGATTCACCGAATAATTTATACTTTTGCATCGGATTCAATAAGTGAATCATAGGTTAAAAAAGCGGACGCTTGTGAAAGTAGCCGCTTTTTTTTGTGTACCAACCGCCCCCATTTGCGGGGGATTCAGAAAGGCGTGAGGCCATTCCTACCTCAGGATATCGAAATTATCCACATAGATTTCGGTGACATTGTGCTTGATGGTGTTTCGGTCCTGCCACACGCGGGTACGTATCTTGCCCTCGACGAGCAACCTCGTGCCCTTGCGGATATATCTCTCCGCTATCTCCGCCGAAGCATCGAACATCACTATGTTATGCCACTCCGTGCGTTCAGGGATCTCAGCTCCCGAGGAGGTGCGACGCGCACGTTCGGTGGTGGCGAGGGTAAATGTAGCCATGGGCCTCGTCTCAATATATCTTATTTCCGGATCACGTCCCACGTAACCCATCAATATCACCTTGTTCATAATGAAAAATGAATAATGAAAAATGAAAAATTGCCATCCGGTATCCTGTCCTTAATGATTGCCATCAGGCATCCCGCTCTTAATGGGTAAAATTGCCATCCGGTATCCTGTCCTTAATGGGTAAAATTGCCATCAGGCGGGGTTTGTCTCCGGGTGCTCCCGCCATCCTACCGCAGGAATTTCGGAGCCAGCATATACACGCCGAATGCGATGCCCACATTCCAGTTGCGTGACGGCGAAGACGCATAGCTGCCGTAGGCCGAAACCGTGGCGAAAGGCAACGAGTAGCACAGCGACAGCTCACCGTAGAATTGCGGGTCGGTCAGCCATTTCTTGTCGTAACCGGCAATTCCGCCACCCACATCCACAATCTTGCGGATAGGCAGAAAGCCGTTGAGCGACAGCCGAGCCGAAATATTGTCGTTGTACCGGTAGATGGGATTCACTCCCGCCGCTACGAATGAATTGGCGCGGAAAGCCGGATTGAAGGCATTGTTGCTCGCCGGGGTGGGATTGTAGCTCGGTGCAGCCACGGTGGAGGGATTGTAGTACTTGAGCACCTTGCGTGTGGACAACATCACGTCGCTCTCCACACCTATGCTGAAATGACGGCTCGTCGGGTAATAATTACGCGTCACGCTCTCCAGCTGAAGCCACCTCTGGCGGCTGTCGTCAATCTCCGCGTTGTCCTTGCCGGAGCGCTGGCTGTAATTGCCGAGCACTCCCATCGCCGTGAAATTATAATAGCGTCCCGACACGGGATAATTCACATCGTTGAGCGTGCTCGACTTGTAGGATGCGAACACCTGCCCCAGGTTGAAATGGCAATGGTCGCGGAAAGGATAGTATTCATCGGGATTGATAGGCATGTAGAAACTTGCGCCGATGCGGCCTCCGCCGATTCCGGCCTCCATCTTGCCGTTCGACCCCGCCGCCCTGCTCCATTTCAGCCTGGCAAAACCCTCGTTGGTGCGGACGAACGATGGATTGTCGTCATCGAAGATCATGTTGTCGCCGTGGAAATATTTCCTCCGCGACACCACCGCCTCCAGGTCGAGAGCCGAGGCCGTGGATGCGGGCAGGAACATGCGGGCGTTGAGCATCGCCGCGAGATAGCTCTGTCCGAGCCATGCGCTCACTTTCGCCGCAAGGGAATTGTAGCTGAATGTGGAGTATCCGGCCGAGAGATACACATAACTCGATGTCGAGGATGTGATGTAGCCCCCGATGCCCACCTTGAAATCATTCTTCACCGACGCCTTCAGCCGCAGTGCGAACAGCCCCGTGGAGTCGTTGTACACGGCGTGAGGCTGGAGGTCGGCGAGCTTGCCGGTCGACACCGCGCGGTAATAGGCTTCGGTGGCATGTGGGATTCCGAATGTGTCGGCTACATTGGAGGTGAACATATCGGTGATGTAGCGGTTCTGAGCCTCGGTGGCACCACTGACATCCACCTTATCGAATCTCACGTAAGGTGTCCTCGACTTGAAATCGGCGCGACGCAGCTCGCGTGCCTCCTTCGGCACACGCGTATGCACGCGCGATTTTATGGAGTCCATCATCTGCATGGTCTTGTCGTAGCCTATCTTGTAGATGGCGTTTGCCTGCGGGAAGTCCAGCAGACTGAATTCATTGAGGTCGAAGCGTATCTTTATGCCTGTCTCCGGATCCAGGTAGTAGTCGCTGCTCTGTATCACGAGATTCTCTATCTGGTCCATCAGCGAGGTCTGCGGGCCTGTCACCACGGTGGACACATCGCTGCCGAGGATGAAATCGGGAGCGAAATCGGTGTTCATCACGTCCACGGGAAAATTGTCGTAGATGCCGCCGTCGTAGAGCAGCATACCCTCGAACTCTGTGGGCTGGAACACGATCGGGAAACTCATCGACGAGCGTATGGCGTCGCCGAAATCGCCTTTCGACAACACCACGCGGCGGTGGGCATCGACATCTGAGGCGCAGCATCGGTAAGGCACGAAGAGGTTGTTGAAATCACCCCCGCATTGGGCGTTGTAGGCGGCGAAAAGCTGCATGAAGGCATAGCTCATGGGCAGGGGGGAGATCAGGGAGGCGGGTACTGCCGTGCTGTCGGCGCGCAACGAATCGCGCTTCGACATTATCGGCACCGACAGCATCGCCGGCGATGGTTCTTCCTTGGTGAAATAATATTGCAGCGAAGGGTCGATCTGTCCCGTGCTCCAGTAGGAGAACCCTTTCGAGAGGATGAGGTCGAGCATTTCTTCAGGGGTGTATCCTGCGGCATAGAGTCCGCCCACGATCGCACCCATGGAGGTGCCCGTGATGTAGTCGATGGGGATGTCGTTCTCTTCGAGAGCCTTTATCACACCGATATGGGCCACGCCCTTGGCGCCGCCCCCACTCAGCACCAGTCCCACCGACTGCTGCTTGTCACGTGCCTCCGCAGCCTGCGTCAGCAATGCCAGCATGGCTGTGAGCGCTAATATTATCCTCTTCATAAATAGATAGTTTTTCTTAGGGTTCCTTCGGGATTCATCGCGTTATATCGGGATTCATCGGGATAAATCGCGATATATCGGGCTACAACCCGATATTTGAACAACAATTTCCCGTCCCGTTTGGTTCAGGGCTCATGGCATGTAGAAGCAACGCACCTTGCCGATGGGGAGCTTGCCTTCGAGCTTCACGGGGAGGTTGCTGCCTGTCATGTCGATCCATGCCTCCATGTCGTCGGAGGTCTTTTTCTTGCCGTCGGCTGTGAAGGTGAACGATATGTGGTAGCAATCGTATGAGCGTTTGTCGTAGGTCACCTTCTCCGTGCCACGGTAGGTGATCGTGAGAATCTCCTTGTGCTTGCCGGAGAAGATGTTTATCACATGCTTGTGCCCCTTCGTCCATGTGCCGTAAGGCAGCCCTCGCATGTAGTAGAACGCCGACAGCATGTCCACCGTCACTCCCTCCGCCTCTATAACCTTAGTCTCATCGCGCTCCAGCTTTCCGTCCTTCCATTTCTTGCGCACACAGTCGCCCGTCACCTTATTGCCGTGAAATGTGTATTTCACGTAGTCGTGCTTGTCGTCGCCGCCCTCGTGGGAATTCTTCTCGTAGAACACCGGACGGAAGCCCTCCTTCATCACCTCGCAGCGGAGCGTGTCACGCACCTTGTAGAACTTGTCGGCCCATTTGGCCGAAGCCGCCGTGAGCGTGCTGCGGTAGCGGTCCGGCGTATTGGTGAGGCGTATGGACACATAGCCGGCGGTCTTCTCCACCAGCCCCCACTTATACTCCACCCTGTATTTAAGCGTCTCGTTCTGGAATGTCCGCGCCCCCGCCATCAGCGGCAGTAACATCAATATCAATATGTAAATAATCCGTTTCATATCATGCAAAGATACTGATATTATTTCAAACACCAAAATCAAACGCCCCGTCATGAACGGGGCGTTATTGCTGGTACTATATCTTTTCGGTTTTATCCTCGGCTACACTCTGAGAATCTTTTTTCTGAGACTTATAGGGGAATTTTTCAGGATTGATTCGCGGGAACAACAGCCAATCCTTATCCACAATACCAGTCGTAGGCATCATGAACCAGTTTGAACCTGCTATCGCATCTTTATTCTCTACCCATGCCCTGAAATTAGGATAGGCCCTTGTGATGTTGATACGCTCACACGGCCATTTCCATCCGCCGGCATCACGGTAACCTGTCGAATTCAGAGCGTCGCAGTCCGGGATAAGGAACATCTGCGGGGGCAGACCCTCAAGGCCTTTCGATATCAGGTGCGCCTTAGTTCCGTTCTTATCGTTATCGTTTTCCCCCACTATAGGCTTATATACCGTGAGGAAGAATCCGAAGGTAACTTCCTGCGCATTTTCCTGCTGCCATTGCCATTCAAGCACCTTCTTCGCCCATTCGTCAGTCCCCTCGGGTATGTGTGGTCCTTTACCACCGGTGCCATACTGGATGTAGCTGAATTTCTCCAGAGAGAAGACATTGCTTGTGGTAAAAGTCACCGATCTGCCCGGAGAATATTTATTGAATCCCGTATTAAGCATGATGGAGGAAAGTTTTGCCACATCTTTACCATCATAATAATCTTCAGTCTTTTTTAATTCAGTTATATCGAACCAACGGTGCCACTCATTGCAATGAGAACCCATTTCCTCATTGTTATTTTCCTTTGCCAATTCTTGGGAAGCCTGCCCCGCAGTCGCCTCCTTCAGACATTCCCTATTGCCAGAACCGTAGCTTGGAGACACTATGTAATCCTTCCCATCAGCCTCACGGAAATGCAGCCAGATGGGCAGCGTACCGCCTGCGGCAAGGGCCGTCACCTTCACAAGGGTGGTGTTATCGTTGTCGGCACGCGAAGGAGCGTTGACCTGCGTACCGGTGGATTCCGTCGGATTGAGCACAAAGCCGTTGTCGTTAGGATTCTCCACCACCTGCCACTGTGCCACGCCCAGGTTGAGGGCGGCATAATTGGTATTGATGGCCTCTATGCTGAACACCACGTCGTTGAAATCGAAGTCATCAGTCGTACCCAAGTCCTCGCAAGCAAGAATCCAGCGCATGTCCTTTGTGGTCTTCAGGCGGTCGATCTTCATGTAGCCCCAGTTACCGCAGTGCTGTCGCTTGATCACGGTGTTCTCAGTTGCATCCACACCCATGATGATAAGCTGATATTCGCCCTTGGGCATAAAGTCAGTGCGCACCTCCCATTCGGTGTATTCGCCATCCTTTGCAGTGTTGTAAGAGCCGGTACCCGAACCCTTGTAATTGCTTTCCACCTTCAGGATCTCGCTGTCCATATACACATCCACACCGCTTGTGCCGTCCACAGTGCTCTTGCCGATTATCACCGCGCGCACCTGAGCATCGTTACGCGATGCCGTGCGGAAGGTGAATCTGTAGGCTGAGAGAGTCTCGTCGTTGTTGATTATACTGAAATGGACATTTGTTCCCTTTTGGGTATTGCCCACCTCACAGTCGTTGAAGCACCAGTCACCTAAGTCCGAACTGCCTGCATTGGGATTCTTCTCGCCCAATTTGGTATAATCAGTGATATTCTCGTTCACCATATTCTTTCCGATATGGGCTGTTGAGCGAACATCTATATAGCCATCAACGATTGCACCCTGCATTTTGCCATTTTCGTCAATCTCGATAGCAGTGCGGGCACCATTGGTGTATGCCACGCCGGTCTCGCCATTGTTGGTTGCGGCGGTTGACCAATTGTCAATCCACAGTTTCGTGAGGGCGGAGTAGTCTTTTTCGCTCGGCTGGTCACTTGTGTTGGCCTGTGCCCTCAGCACATTCACCTTGCCGTTAGGCTCAGTGTAGTAGCGTAGGCCGTCGACATCCAACATCAACAACTCCGTTGCTTTCGACACATCCACGGGAAGAGTCACCAAGCCCGATAGACCGGCATAACATCCCACGCGGTAGTATTCGTCGCCCACCTGCGCGTAGATGTTCACCACATCCGCCTCGTCCGGGATGTTTAGGGTGACATTTACCTGCCTTGCGGAGGAGAAATCCTGCGTGGGGTCTATCAGGCCGTATTCCTTGATGAAATTGCGAAGGTAGAGCTCCTCCACCGGTATCTCCGGATCTTCGAGCTTGCAGCCCGACATCGGGGCAAGCGCGAGCAAGCCTCCGAGAATCATCAGATATTTTCCTATATGTAGTTTCATTATGTTGAGGTTTCAGGTTTGAGGCCATCCGGAGACAAATCCCTCCGGATGGCAATTATTCACTATTACCTATTCACTATCTCCTATTACTTGACATATACTTTCTTGCCATGGAAGATGTATACACCGGCTGGGAGTCCATCTGTCGAGCCTTCGCCGAGCTTGCGTCCGAGCAGGTCGTATACACCGTTGTCATCACGGTAGGCCTCCACTGTCACGTCATCGGCCACAATGTCGGAAATACCGGCCTCATCAGCTCCATAATCGAAATCAATCTCGCTGAATGTCTTGGCTCCAACCTGACGGATCGGGGCATTCTTGCGTGAAGGATCGATGGGCTGGATCCACACGCGGGTGGGTCGCATGTTCACACTCTTACCGTTGGAGTGCATAAGTTGTGCTTCTCCATTGTCATTATGGTTGATGAAATATACATCCCCGGTCAGAGTAGTCTGATCGTAGGTTCCCACAATCTCATACTCCTCGTTGATGGCATAACCGTAAGTACCGTCACTCTTTTTATTACGGCTGTTAGATCCATCGATCGTGACGCGGTCAAATACGATCTTCGTCACCTGATTGTCATCGTTCCATGACAGATTCTTTTTCACCTCATCCGTAGCCGGTTTTTTCTTAGTATCGCTCCACGTGAAAGTCGGACAGATGAACGCCGGAGTGTTAGCGTAGAGCATCTGGTAGCGGTGGAGGGTGAAATAGAGCTTTGAGTTGATGAGGGCCTGGTTGTAAGCCGATATATATTTCTTGCCGTCAGAATCTGTAGCATTATCCACGGTATGTTCGTATGGGTCGAGATAAAGCACCTTGGTACCCTCGCCGAAATACTGCTCCAGACGAGTCTCGCTTACGGAGAACGGCAGGATAATCGGATGCCAGTGACCTCTTGTAAATGTACGGTTAAGTATCACCTCTACAGTCTTGCCATCAAGGTTATGATTGCCGGTAACATTATCGGCAGCCTTTCCAAGTACTTGATTAATAAAATACCCGCAGTTCTCATACTCACCGGAATCTTTCGGCTTTTCAGTCTCCAGATTTAATCTAAGCCCGTTGCCCCACGTAGCTACGTAAGAATTATCTATTTCGGCTTCAGTTGGTAATGCTGTGCCACTGCCTATGCTGCTCCAATCTTCTTTGATCTTGAGGTAGTCGGAGCTATTCTTGTCGGCATCGGTGTTCTCCACAATCGTGGGATTATCGGCGAAACGCAGTGCAGCGAAATCGTCTGCGTTAAGATTGGTGTTACACTTGACGCGGTCGAACTGTATGGCCGAGAAACCGTTCTTCGTTCCTCGTCCTGCAATGTAGTAGGTCTTTCCGGCCTTGACGGGGATGCGGTAGCGCACATATTGGAAGTTGGGCAGCTCGTAGCCGTATTTTGCAAAGCTGTTATTGAGACCCAGATTGTTCATCTCCATATCGAACACCTTATCGCTTCTATAGAGCAGGTTCGGCTCCATGTACTCATAACGGCTCACATGGTCGGCCAAAGTAATTTCCTCGGTGGTGGCGTTGATGTTGAAGCCCTTGTACCACCATCCGTACATTACGTGACCGGCGTGGTCGATTCCGTCAGTCACCCAGCGGTTGGGGAAATCCTTGAAGCGGTCGGCATAGACAGGATGATTCTCGAACGCCTGCTTTGCCACGGCATAGAGCCAGGTGTGTTCCACCTGCGAACGCTCCTCGCACATGTTGGAGTTGATGGCGAAGGTGCCGTTGATGCCGAGATAGTGCTCGTCGGTGGGCTTGATGGTTGTACGCGTCATGATGCGACCGTTCTCATCCATAATGTACACCGGTCGGCGGGTGAATATGCCGGTCTCCTGATTGTTGTTGTCAAGACATCCGTTCTGGCGCAGCCATACGGTGATCACGCCGTCGTATTCCGGCTCGAATCTCAGCATGGTACCGCTGATTGGCTGGAGGAACATACCACCATCCTCGGTGTCAGCACCGCCGGGACCAAAGTTGCATTCCGTATAGGGATTCTGGTTCTGTTTCTCGGTTGTATCCCATGGATCTATCTTATATGCGTCAGCCACATCAAACTTAAATTTGTAGGAGTCGAGATAAGTCTTCAGACCACTGTCATCAGAGGCCTGCCAGTTTGTGCCGCAGAGGTTGAATACGCTGCCGTTCAGGTAAGGATGATCCTTTCCTCCAAGGGTAAGGTACATCGTGGGCTTAGTGTTGAAGGCCTGCTCATGTGGCGATTTATCAGCCATCTTTGATCCCGTAGGAATTGTCAGCATATATCCGCCATTCTGCTCGTTGAAAAGCTCATCATCACTCTTATTCTTATTCTTTACATACACCACATTGTCCTTGTCGAAGATTACATCGTAGTCAGCCGAAACGAGCTTGAATGAATTGCCTGGATTGTTGCGCAATGTGGCATCCTCGTAGAACTGATAAGGTGTCTCGAAATACTGCGCTGCCTTGACAATACAGTTCTTCTTCACATCGAAGTTCTCGGAATATGTATTGGTTGATGAATGAGCCTCTTTTATTCCGGATGCAAGGTTCTCCGGGTCAGATGAGTCGGAGGTATAATATACGGTGCCACCTTGTGGAGCACTGGTCACGGAAAGCTTTTCACCTGCTTTCTTTCCACCTTCGTCTATATCACTCACCTTGTTAACTACCGGAGCCTGGTAAGACACGAAGCGCATGTAGATCTTCCACTCGCCCTTCTTGCCATTGACGAGCTCGATATCCTCATTATTCCATTTCTCATCACCGGATGCCGGCTTCTGAGTGGCAGTTACCAAAACCTCCTCATAATGGTTGCCGCTGTTGTATACTGTGCTTGGTAGTGTGTAATCCCTGCCGTACCATCCATATAATGCACCTTTTTTATTGTCCAGTTTCGACATATTACTGTACTGGCCTTTACGTTCGTATGTGGTGGTGGTCTTACTTTCCAGAGATACATTGGAGTCGGACTTCTTCTTCCCCTCCGTCACTATTGTATGCTTGCCATACAGAGCGGCAAGTTCTTTAGTCTCCTCCACCAGAGTTGAATTCTCCGTATTATAGATGCCGAGATCCATGATTTTCTGTTTCCATGCCTCCACTTCTGCCACGGCCTCGGGCATGATGAACGACACATGGGCCTGTCGACCACCCGACATATAGAATGTGACGTATTCGTCATATCCCGTGGGATATTCCACCTTATTCCCATTGAAATCGGTCCATACCCAATTGGGATCGTCGGAACCGACGATCATCTTGGTGTCCTTGTTGACGTACCAGTCAACTACCTTGGCGTGGCTCTCATCGTCGTATACCACCTCGATGGCTGCGATGTTGATGTCTCCGGTCACCCAATAGAGCTGGGGATTACTATCGGTCTTCGTAAGATCGAACGGGTAGGCATACACGTGAGCGTCCTGTACATCGTGGATGATACCGCCGAACACCTCCGAACGGTTTGCCGGATCATAGGTCTCATTGTCGCCATCTTTCCCGATAGTACCGGTGGCAATGGTTAGCGGCTTGTTCATCACGCGTACCGACTTGAGCTTAAAGGATGCCGTCGAGGATTCTTCGCCCCAAGTCTGGAAATAAATCTGGGAGACTTTCGTAATATCGAAGCCGTCAGCCTTAAGCTCACCTAAGAAGCGCTTGTTCACCGGATCGTAATTTATTTTCACAGAGTTGTCATTGACATCTTGCACTACAAGCTGCAGAGTGGCAACATCGCCTTCGACATCATCCACCTCAATGTTAATCTTATTGAAAGCGCTCATATCCCTGGCACCCGCGCCATCGCCGAACCACCATCCACGGTTGGCGTAACCTTCACCCATAGACACTACGTGGGTCTCGGAATCGTACGAGGAGTTATTGCCCGCAGTAAGCGGCTTGTCGAGGTTGATCTCCTCCATCTTGTGGCTGTCGGATGTGCCGCCATTGAAATACACCTTGATATATCCTGTCTTCTTACCGTCGACGCTCTCGCCAACCTTGAAGCCATAGAAATCCTCGCCGCTGGTGATCTTGAACGCCTTATTCTGCTGACCCAGCACCATCATTCCGGGATCAACGACTTGATCGACTCCTCCCTTGAATATGAAATGCTTATCCTTCAGAAGTGCATCATTGCCTGGTTCATTGTTCACCTTGTATATTATATAATTGTCGATGGTCACGAGCTGATTCTCATTCACCGTAGCAGGAGTAAGACTGATAAGGTATGCACCGGCAGGGTCATCACTAACTGCATAGAATACGTCACTGTCGGAATGGTCGCCGAGAGGGATTGTCTTCTCGCCTGTGGTAGAGAGTGTGCCGAGCGCACTGGCTTTACTCAACGGATTACCATTGTATATCTTGACTGAGCCACCGTTAGCAACGCCATTCACCGTCACAGCATTGTAGGTCGAGCCCGACATCTTGAACATAATGCCGTTCTGAACACTATTTCTCTTGTACACCATCACACCATTGTCCGTCACCAACATTGAAGGACCAACAACAGGTGTAGAGCGGCTGCTCTTTAATATATTATATGTGTCATTGCTGAGTGCATTGGTGACAGTGGCAGTACCATTGCAGTAATATGCGCCATTGGCCAAATCCACGCCTCCATTATTGCCCTCGTCAAACAGCACCTCGAAGCCACCTACCCATACATTGCCATTATTTCTATTCAACCAGTAGGTCCTTTCTCCTGCTGTAGTGTCAAAAAAGTAACGAGCAACAATAGTACCGTCAATTTCACTAACGGTCCAGCCAACTGCTTTATCTTTACCATCATTGTCAGATTCGCTTAACCGAAAATAGCTTGCAGCCACCTCATTAGTCTTATCCCCTTCTTTACCAAAATACGCATTTATGACACCTTTCTTGCCTTGCGCAATCTTGAATCCCATGCTCGTTGAACCGGTAATTCGATAAGCAGTATTTTTCCTTGAATTGATGGTTAGATCATAATTCGAACCTATGGTCTGTAAGTTTGTACCGGAAAGACTAAAATCTTTCTGAATGAACACATGGTCTCCGGTCCCCACCAGAACATTATCACCAAATTTTTCCCTGGCAACCGCATACCACACATAATCAGAAGAAATCGGTACGGCATCGGCTATAGTGGTCACATCACTACCTCCTTCCACAGTAAAGCCCGGGAAATATACGTATTTATCAGAAGTAGTAGTAATCCACACCTCCTGTGCTGTAGTACCCGGATTGGTATATTCCATCCTGCTGATATACCATTCCTCACTGCTTACACTCGGTGTCTGTACAATTCCTGACAGATTATTGTTATTATTATCCTGGACTACAACTATATCATTCGTTGAATCATCCGTGACGTATTCTACAGTAAGCTTCGCTCCAGGTTTCAGTATCAAACAAACTTTATTTTTATTGTTGATTTGTACTGTACCATGATTATGTATTGAAAATGAATTCACAGGCAAAGTAGGACCATTCAAATCCACACCATTGCCCGATTTTAATAAATAGCTTTCTTTTGTTTTATTATCAGTGCCGTCAAGCGTACATATTTTGATTTCTTTATTATCATCCACATACCATGAATTGCCATTAAATAAAGATCTATTATTAGTCGAACTATACGGAAGGACTTCAAATCCACCGATAGATAATTCGCCCCCGTTCTGATTCGTTATCCAATATGTTTCATCATTACCGTCCGCAATTTCATACGTCATCAACCTCGTGTCAGTATCACCTCCAGTACTATTGTTAATCTGAGTTTGACTTCCTGATACCGAATTAGTCAAATTTGAAGCGTTAACGCCTTTGTATAGCAAATTTGTCGAATTATTGTTATAATAATATACCTTAATTCGATATTGCGTTCCTTTGGCTAATTTTATACCAATTGCATCTCCTTTATTAAACCCATACGAACCTGTACGCCAATCATATTCTTTTACACCATCCGCATCTGATACAATGTACTGACCTGTAATCTTAGATCCATTGACAACAACCTCTTTCCCTGACATATTGATATAATTATCATCGGGCATGTAACGATAATGATTTTCATTACCCCAAGGATAACCATTATTCGCAGCACCAAAACCATCACCTCCATTATAATACCAGAAATAAGGCGAAGTTATAGCATTCAGAGCCGGAGCAGTTGGCTCCTCAACTTTCTCAACCTTTATGGAGCGGAGTTGTGCATCGCCATTGTGTCCTTCGACCGACCAACACTGATTTCCAGCTAACATATACGTCTTCTCTCCATCAAAAATTTCTGTTTCAACATATCCAACAGTCTCACTATCCGGTCTTGATGTTCCTGGATATATCCAAATTCCTCGGTCTGACTTTGAACAATTATAACTTACAGTGAGTTTATACTGACCGTCACCTAATTTAAAACTTATAATATAATCTTTTTTCCAAAGAAAATAATTTCTTTTATTTCCATTACTGTCTGTCAGCGTTCTGGCAGTTTTATTGTACCATGTATCATTATCATAATACGTAACTTTTTCAACTCCATCTCCAACGGTACCATCTTTTTTCTGAAATTCATCTGTATAAGATATAGACAATATGTCGTCTGTTATGGACTTGAGGTTATCTGCAATCGATGAGCCGGTAGGCTGCGGATTTGTTGGAATATGTTTAGCTGCTGAGGCGGCCATTGCCGGGATCAAGGCGAGAGCAATGAGCCATAATCTGAGAGCTGCTGCGTGTAATGTATTCTTTATTTTCATAGCATTGAATTTTTAATCGTTGGGAGTAATGTCGCCGGTATTCTCTCCTACCTCGGCAAGAAAACCGGAAGCTGTAAGTGGTTTCTGGTTTGAGCTATTGGGGGTCACGTAATAGTATTCAAAATACACCTTGTTGTCGCGAGCCACAATCTTTATACGGATACGGTAGATTGTGTTTCTCACCACCCCGTACCTCATGCATGTGGAGTTCAGGCTATGGTAGATCGGAATCTCACCCACCACCTCGTGATAGCCAGTAGCAGGGACAGCGCGAGATGTCCCCTGGAAGATACCGCTTGTGGAAGCGTTGGTCCAGCCCTTGACACGGAGGATGGTGTGTTTCGACGAATTTGTGTTCTCAGCAAGGTAGCCCACTATCGAGCTTGCCTTTTTATTCTCATAATAATCGCCGTGATTGTCATTATAATTGTTGGCATTATCGTTATAGAATACCCCTGCCTTGATGAGGTCAGGCAAAGATTGATATCCGGAAATAGTCGGCAAAGAATAGGCTTTCTTATGGCTTTTATTTGTTGGAGAATACACATATTTTGTGGCGGCAAGGTGCTTATCATTGGTCCAACCCTCGTTGTCGAAATAGACCACCGACGAAGCGTCCTTTTCCTCCGACCCCGTAGGAGCCACCTTCGACGAGCGTTCGATCAGATACATATACGTCTTCTGATTGTTTTGTTCGCTCGTCTCCACATTATTTACTATCTCCAGATCGGTGAGGTAGAAATTATAGCTACTGTTGATCACCAGGTTGCCGGTGCTCTCGCCCTTACCGTCTACCTCATCGGTATATACGGCAAGAATAATATCCTTATCATTAAAATAGCTCTCCTGGTTGATGAAATCCGTACCGGCTTCGCCGAACATCACATCGAGACGGGCAGCCAGGCGTTGCACCATAAAATCCCCCAACTTTAATTCTTCCTCTTTATCATTTTGTTTCCAGTTGAAGCTTGTCTCATTGATGCCCGACATACGGAATTCAGAGTAGGCCCTTATGCCCTCCGAGCCTTTGGAGTTGCTGATATTAAAGCCGTTTTCGCTATAATCAGGTTTCTTCTCCTCATACAGCTTGCCCTTATAGATATAATCGCGGAGGGTGCTCATTGAAGCCCCCGGCTGGAACTCATTGGTTATGTCTCCGAAATTACAGATGGCAGTGGCGTAATAGCGCTTGCCCACCTCGAATTTAGAGCCATCCTCCGGCTTCACCTCAATTTTCTTTTTGTAATAGTTGGAGAATCTGACTTTGCCGACGGAGATGGTGTTCAACACATCGCTCTGCGGATAAAAGGCAGAGTTGGGGTCAAAATATTCGGCACTATTGGGATAGGTAGAAGGCGTAAAGGATTCGAGACCGGTTACATAAAACGACTTGACAATCTTACCATCAGCTGCATCGGCTGCATTGATCGGACGGTCGTAGATTATGATTACGGCATTGCTAACGGTTCTTTCCCCGGGAAGTCCCATATCAAAATATTCTCCGTCGGCTCGTGACAGATCATCGTCACCCGCCCGGGATGCGACACCGATGTTGAATGTAAGTTTCACACCACCGGTCTCCCCGTCGGGAACCTTGATGGCGTCGTCGTTGCTACAGCTGCCCATGGATAAGCTTAAGGCCATGAGCACGGTGAGGAACAGGCTGTGGAATTTCATCAGTAAGAAGTTTTTTCAGTTTTAGGTTAGGCTTACAGATAACGGCACATCACTGCAAAACGATGGTTCACAGCAATTTATCGCATCAGCATCGACCTTATTTATTCAAATCACGTGATAATAAAATATTTTGTGCAAATTTACGCTTAAAAGCTCAAATATCAGCGAAAAGGCTATACATTTTTTTGGTTAAAAATCATTAAATCCAACCTTATTTGAAGCCTATGCGCTTGCGGGGAGCAGCGGATCTTTTGTCGGACTGGAGGTCGGCGAGAGCCATATTGATGGCCTCAAGCTGGGCGCGTGTGTCCTCGTTGATGTCGTTGTAGTCGGCGAAGATCTCCTCCAGATCCTGCTTCAGTTCCTCGAAATTCTTTTCGAGTGTCGACAGCCGAAGCGCAACAGGGTTAGCGGCTATCATCTGCCTTACAGCCACAAATGCCCTCGTCACCGCTATGTTCACCTGTATAGCCGTCTCGCTGTTGAGTACACTTGACAGCATGGCAACTCCTTGTTCCGTAAAAGCAAAGGGCATATAGCGTGTTCCTCCACGTCCTTTTGAGGTCACAAATTGTGACCTCATAGAATCAAACTCATCTTTTTTGAGTTCAAACATGAAATCAGAAGGGAAACGGGATATATTTCGTTTGACAGCCTGTTTCAAAACTTTTGTCTCCACACCGTATAAAGCGGCAAGGTCAAAGTCGAGCATCACTTTCTGTCCTCTTATCTCATAAATCTTCGAACGGATGATTTCCAGGTCGTTCATGGCAGCTACATTATATAATTTCCGCAAAGGTACAAAAAAAATCTCACGCAGAGCAGCAGAGGGCTCGCAGAGTATAAAAACTCACGCAAAGAAGAAGAGAAGCAAAGTTTTTCATTGCTACTGTAGAACACTTTTTCAATGAGTTGATGATCAACAGCTGATTAAATCAGCATTTTATGCAATACGGGGAGGTCCGTTCCATTATCTTTGATATGGAGTGCAGCCTTAAGGAGTACTTTGCGTGATTTTCTTTCTCTGCGTGCCCTCTGCCCCTCTGCATGAGGTTCCATCATTCTTTGCCGCTTTGCGTCTTTGCGTGAGATCCTTTATTTCTTTGCGTGAGACTAATCAGAGGCGTTAACAATTTTTTTTGGTGGATTATTGGAGAAATTTTGTAACTTTGCGAATTGAAAGGATTTTTTCGCGAATTTAACATAATATCAGACCATATCAACATCAGACAATATCTGAAAACTCCATATTTTCTCTAACTATTTGATCAAATGAGTAAAGAAAAA
>CAYZPI010000038.1:0-28357 GCA_964480085.1 uncultured Bacteroides sp.
TCCTTAGAATATTCGATGCACCTTTGCCTGATCTTTCGGCGAATAGCATTGATGGCTGTGTGGGGGGCGGAGGCCTCCAATGCTTCAATGTAATTGTCGAGTTTTTCAAGCAATGGCTCAAGGCTGTAGGCCTTCTTTCTCAAAGAATAGCCCTCAGGCTGCATGAACCGCTCAGTATCCAGAAAATCTGCATCCACCAGACATGAGAACAACACACGGACCAGATGATGAAAATGTTTGCAAAATTCCTTCGGCCTGTCTTTATATTTATTGGCAATGTTCAGCGGAGAAGGAGTGATGGGGGATATGGGGCTAATTTCCGACGGTACGTCCATCTTCAGTTTCCTGTAGAAGTCTGTATAGTCCGGTAGACCGGTATGATGTCCCATAATCTGGAATCCAATCAGGGCGCTCATTGGATTGTTCTGCAGCAAGGCTGTCCCGATAAAGGCATGCTGCTTGTCCTCTCCCCTGTATAATGGGTACTCACCATCGTCAATTCCGCACTCCTTCCTTATATACGACTGAAATGTGTGCCGCTCCTTCCCCTTGTCGTGAAGGAGGCCCATAATCTCCCCATATTCTTTCATCCCGAACCTTTCAGCAAATTCCGCAGCCAAGGTAGCCACACCTTTGGCATGGTCTTCAAGCGTCTGGATTTGCGATGTTGTCGGATTTACATGAGCTATTATCATGGCATTATAAAATTTTTATATTAGATTTTGCAAAGATAATGCGTAGGATGGGCAAGATTCAGGCGCATCAAAGTTAAAAGTGCAAAAAGGGCTACTGTCTGAAAAATCTCTTTTTCAGGAAAAACGGATGAGTGTACGGAATTTATCTGTACAGCAGCACAGAAGTACAAAAATCTCTCCTGTGCTCTCGTCATCGTCCGGTGGCGTTGAGGTATTCGGCCATTGCGCATCGGAAATCACCGTAGCTGGAGCTGTAGTTGTCGATCGATTTGCGGTTGAGCAGCTGTGCGTCGAGCAGTTCGGTGATCGTGGAAGTTCCTGCCTCGTAGTATAGCTTGTTGAGGCGCAGGTTCTCCGCGCTCTGGGCTATCGACTGCCGGGCTATCTCCATCTTGCGGTGGGCGGCTGTTAGCTCGTCCCACTTGTTCTGCATGTTGATGCACAGCATCTCGCCCATGTCCTTCAGTTCGTTGTTGGCGATGGCCAGGTCGGCTTTCTTGCGCTTGATGGCGTGCGAGCCGCCCCACCATCCGCTGATGGGGATGTTCACGCCCACCTGCAGGGCTCCGAAATTATGGCCCTGCTCCAGCATGTTGTGGTAGTACCATCCGGCGCCGACCACCACCTGCGGCAGATATTTGCCGGTCTCTATCTTCACCTCAAGTTCCTTCGCCTTGACGTTCTCTCCTAAGAGCTGATAGTCGATTGTGGATGAGAGGGCTGTCTGCGGGTCCACGACAATGTCAAGCGGATATTCGGGTACGGTCTGCGGCACATCAGCATCTATATCGATTGGTTTCTCGAAATTGGCTCCGATGTATTGCGACAGCACCATGCGGCAGAGCTTGATGCCGTTGTCGAGGTCGACCATGTCGCTGTAGAAGCCGTCGCGCTGCAGCTGCACCTTCAGCAGGTCGTTGCGCATAACCACTCCTGCCTCCACGGCGACAGACACCTGGCGTTCCAACGTGTCGAGCATGGCGATGGCTGCCTCAAGGGTGTGGCGTGTGGATTTCAGGGTGGCCAGCTTCCAGTAATATTTCTCTGTGGTGAGCGCCACATCCTTTTCGGTGGATGCTTTCTGAAGCTCCGCCACGCCTTCGCCTATCTTGGCGAGCGCGTTGCCGTTGACTATCTGTCCGCCGAGGAATACAGGCTGGAGGAGCTGCACACCCCCTGCCACGCCTTTCTTTATGAGGCCGAGTTCGGCTATGTCGAGTATCTCGTACTGCAGCATGCAGTGGTTGGCGACGATGCCTATGCCCGTGGCCGACACCTCGGGGAAATATTTCGTGAATGCCTCCTTGGTGAGTTCGGCTGCTGCCTCCGTGGAATAGGATGCCGAGCGTATGGCGGCGTTGTTGGCAAGGGCCATTTCCTTGCATTGGTCGAGCGACAGGATAGTGTCGGCGGGAGTCTGGGCAGACACTGTCAGTCCCAGACACATCAATATGATAAAGCTAATTTTTTTCATGACTGCAATTATGGAATTAGGAATGGGGCTCCTTCGGCAAACCGCCATCCGGATGGCCATTTTTAATTCTTCATTTTTAATTTTTCATTGACTACACAAGGTGGGTTTCAAGTGGCTGGGGGAGAGGAGCGTCAGCACCTTTCTCGCGGGATTTCATCTTCCAGTAGGCCACGGGGATGGTGGTGAGGATGAAGATCATGGTTATGGGCGTGCCCCAGAAGATCACCACGCCCATGGGCTGCCATAGGGCCGAGTTGCCTATCACCATCGGCACCACGCCCATCGTGGCGGCAGCCGATGTGAGGAATATCGGGCGCATCCTGCGCTTGGAGGCATTGAATATGGCATCCTTCAGGGGTTGTCCCTGGTTGCGGAGCTCTTCGGCGTAGTCAAGCAGCACTATGGCGTTGCGCACAAGGATGCCCATCAGAGACACGATGCCGAGCACGCAGGTAACCGACAATACCGTGCCCTGGATCAGCATGCCGATGCCGGCACCGGGGATACACAGCAGGAGTGACAGCACCAGCAGCGCGGCCACGCCGATCTGCGTGTAGTGGAACAGGAGGATGAAGAATATGATGGCCACGGCGATTACCAGCGCGCCTCCAATCTGCGGCAGGGTTGTCATGGTGTTTTCCCAGTCGCCGCCTCGTGTGATGGTCACTCCGTCGGGAATGTCGATATCCTTGATGGCGTCCATCACGGCTTCGGTGCGGTCGATCACGTTCACATTTCGCTGCACCTCGGCGATGAGCGAGATGGTCGGGATTCCGTTGCGCTTCGACACCTGTCCTTCATGCCACCTCGGGGTCACCGTTGCAAACTGTCGCAACGGGGCGGAGGATATGCCTGCCACTGATATCGGTTCGTCGAGAAGGTCATTGATGTCGGAGTGGTCGGCAGTGGGAGTCTTGAGCACCACGGGGATGCCGTAGTCGCCTTCCCATACTTTGGCTACTTCCACTCCCGGGCTGTAGCGCATGGCCAATGTGGCTTCAAGTCCGAGATTGCTGATGCCGAGGCGCGACGACTCCACGGACTGGGGTGTGACCGTTGCGCTTGCCAGCGGCATGTCGAGCGAGGAGCGCACGCTCCTCAGTCCGGGTACACGGCGCATGCGTTCCAGAATGGTGTCGCTCAGTAGGGCAATCTGCTCCTTGTCGGTGCCGCTCACACGTATCTCTATCGGATAGGCTGCGTTGGAGTAGCTGAGCTGCTTGAAGCGGATGATGGCATCGGGGAAATAGGATTCATATTTCTCGGTGTAATCGTTGAGCACGTCGATTGTAGCTTCGTTGCTCTCGGTGTTGACGATGAACTGCGCGAAATTCGGGCCTCCCACCTGAGGAGCGTATGTGGCCTGGAACCGGGGCGATGAGCAGCCATGGAAGGATGCTATCGACACGATGCGCTTGTCCTTGGCGAGAATGTTCTCCAGGGAGTCAGCCACCTCGGATGTGCGCTCCACTGATGTGCCCGTCGGTAGGAATATCTCCACGGCGAACTGGTTGCGCTCGGCGATGGGCATCAGCTGCATCGGGCGCGAGACGAAGAGCACCGTGCCGCCTATGACGATGATCACCGACACGACGAGTGTGGCTGTGGGGTGGTCGAAGCAGAAGGTGATGAGCTTGTCGTAGCCGTTCTGCATCGATGTGAAGAACGAGAATTTCTTCTTTCCGCTTGCCACGGCTTCCTGTTCGAGCTTATAGATGGGTTTCTTTATCAGCTTGTATTGCAGATACGGCACGAGCAGCTCGGCCACTATGAGCGACACCATGAGGATGATGGTCAGTGCCCAGGGGAAATCGGTGAGGAAGTCGCGGAACATGCCCTTCAGCGTGAGCAGGAAGGGGAAGAAGGTGATTGATATTGCCAATGTGGCGGAGAAAATGGCTTTGAAGAATTCCGAGCCGGAGCGCAGGGCGGCAGTCTTGTGGTCGACGCCTTCGGATATCAGCTCAACATAGTCGTCGATGATCACCACGGAGTTGTCCACGATCATACCCAGACTCAGGATGAGGCAGGCGAGAGTCACGGTGTTGAGCTCTATGCCGAAAGTATAGAATAGTCCGAGCGAAATGAATATCGCCACAGGGATGGTGGCCGCCGCTATGAGGGCCACTTTCAGAGGCAGCAGCAGGAGAATTACTATCACCACTGCCACAACGGCTATCAAGAGCTCGGTGAGGAAATTGTCCACTGAGCTGTTCACCACCACCGGCTGGTCGGTGATCTTGAACATGCTCACCTCCGAGGGGATTTCCGACTTGAACTGTTCGAGCTGCTTGTTCACCTGTTCACCCATCTGCACGATGTTGTAGCCCGATTTCATCTGAAGGCTCAGAAGCAGGCTCTTCGTGCCGTTATTGGTGATGTAGGATGTCGGGGTGGGGTATTCTTTCTTCACATCGGCTATGTCGCCAAGGCGCACCGATGTCCCGTCGGGGAGCGACATGATGATCATGTTCTCCAGATCGAGCACCGAATTGATGGAGCGGGCTATGTAGATAGGCTGGTTGTAGTCGCCATATTTTATGTCGCCGCCGGTGGTCTGGAATCCTTTTGCGAGGAGTGTCACTCCGAGGGTTTTCTCGTCGATGGCGTAGTGCTGCAGTTTCTCGGGATTGAGGGTCACGGAAATCTGCTCGTTCTGCTTGCCGTACACTTCCATTGTGCCGACGCTCTCGATGGTGCGCAGGCGGTCGCGCAGGTCGTCCATATATTCGCCGAGCTCGCGGTATGTCTTCTCCTTGCTCGTCATGGTGATGAGGATCGACGATGTCTCTCCGAAATTGGAGATGGTTTCCACGGCTAAGACTCCGGCCGGCATCTTCATCTTCACCTCGCTCATTCCGAGTTTGAATTCATTCCAGAATGGTTTTGTCTCCTTCACGTCGTTGTTGAGCTCGACGAAGATCATCACCATTCCGTCGGTGCAGTTGCTGTAGGTCTTGGTCTTGTCGACCTGCTTGTATGAGAAAATGTAGTCCTCAAGTGGTTTGAGCACTTCCTCCTCGATCTGTTCGCCGGAGGCACCGGGATACACGGCTGCCACCACGCCCTCGCGGATGGTGAAGTTGGGAAATTCGTTCTTGTCTATCTCATACAGGGCATATATGCCGTAGGCTATCAGCACTACTGCGAGAAGCAGGATGATCCTGCGGTATTTCATGCCTAATGCTACCAGGGGGACAGGCTTGAAAGCAGTCTGTGGAGCGGACTTCTGCTGAGTGGAGTCCGTGGATTTATTAGTCGGATTTTCCATAATCAGTATTGAATCAAAGTACCGTTACTAACTTTCTGCATTCCCTGGGTGATGATGGTGTCGCCGTGGACGAGTCCCGAGCTGACCACAACGCCGTCGGGTACCATCTCGCCTATGGTCACAAACCGCTGGTGCGCCTCGCCCCGGCTGGCCGTCCATACGAAATTGCGGTTGTCGGCACTCAGGAGCACTGCCTGTATGGGTATCACGATGGGCGAGTCCACTGTGGTGGTATCGGCCGGTGTATCGAGTTTCACATTGCAGAGCATGCCGGGCAGCAGGTCTCCGGTGGGATTCACTACTCTGAATTTCACGTCGAATGTGTGGGAAAGGGGATTTGCCACCACTCCCTGTTCGGTGAGCACGCCTTCGAAAGGCGAGCCGGCGGCGGCTTCGACCGTCACGCTGGCTTTCTGTCCGGCCTTCATCGCGCCCACTTCCTTCTCGGGCACGGATATGCTCGCTTTCACATCTCCTAAGCCTACAATCCTTACCACCGGGAGGGTGGGGGCTATTGCCTGGCCTGTGTTGGCGAGTTTTTCAGACACTACGCCGTCGATAGGCGAATAAATCCTTGCATTACCGACCTCCTTGGATGCTATGGCGGCGGCATCCTCCGCTTGCTTCAGTTGTTGCTGTACCTCCACCCATTGCATATCGGGGAGGGCGTTGGCATCGTGGAGCTTTTTCAATCGGTTGTAAGCGTCGCGGGCCTCGGCAAGGGTGGATTGCGCTATGTTTTCGGCATGGATGAGGTTGGTGGCGTCGAGCTCGGCGATGAGCTGTCCTTTCCTCACTTTCTGCCCCGCTTCCACATTCACGCTTTTCAGCGTGCCTGGCACGGCAAAACTCATGTCCACACTTTTGCCCGACTCAATTGTGCCGGAATAAGTCCGGGACAGTGATGTAGAGGCTCCCGCCACAGCTTCCACAGTGACTTTCACCGGTGGGGCCTCGGTGATTTTCTCTCCTTTTGATCCGCACGATGAAGCTGTCACGGCCAATAGCAATGTCGTAAATCCGATTGAAAACTTGTTCGTCATAATTCCTTAAGTTGAAACGTGAATGTAAAATGTAAAAATTATGAAATTATAACATTTAAAACACGCTGTTTGTTTGTCGCTCCCTGTCTGGATTATTCCGTGAGGATGCAAAATTTTGAATCACCGACTCAGATTCTGTAAGCGTCCCGGTCGTGTAATCACGAATGGAATGTTAATGTCGTCAAGCGATTCTCAAAGGGGAGAAAACCAGTGACGTTTCCGCGAATTATTGTGAATAGGTGATTCGGCAAATTTTAAGTGGAATATTTCGTGATAAAACCTTAACTTTGCAATTCCAATTAATCATCTTTCTATGAAGCTATATTTACCACTTTTAGTCATCGGCGCGGGTGTCTGTCAGATGCAGATCTGACTATCAGAATGTTACCGGCGATGTGCTATTTCGCGTCTCAGGCGAGAAGCACCAACGCTATAACATTACATGGACCAATGCCGATGCCACCTTTATAAATCTTGCCGACAGCTCGCTTCCCACCGAGGCCATCGACGGTGACCTGGTAACAGCCATACTGTACGTCAACAGCGAATATTATCTCAATGGAGCCACAGCGTCCGACGACACTGAGGTAGAGACAATCAACCATGCCTACTGCCGAAGGATTCAACATCGACAAAGGGGCGACGTTCTACCTCCAGGTGTCGGGAGTGAATTTTCATAGCCTGACAGTAGGGAGAAAAACAAAAAAAGTAGGGAGAAAAAATAAAAAAGTAGGGAGAAAATCACTATTTTTGTGGAAAATTACGATGATGAGAAGCAAACTGGAGGAATTGGTAGGGAGATACCGCGCTCTTGGCATAGACCGTCAACTGGACTATGACAGATTCTACCTGTATTCGATAATAACGCATTCGACGGCTATTGAGGGATCGACCATAACAGAACTTGAAAATCAGATAATGTTCGACAATGGTATTGCACTGAAAGGGAAAAGCCTTGTCGAACAAAATATGAATCTTGATCTGAAAGCCGCCTACGAACGGGCCTTGGTGTTTGCCCACGAACATGCGGATGTGACTGTCGGCCGATTGAAGGAACTGGCTGCCCTTACGATGAAGAATACCGGTTCGGTCTATCATACCATACTCGGTGACTTTTCTTCAGCTGACGGTGATCTACGACTGCTGAATGTAACTGCCGGAGTCGGAGGTAAATCCTACATGAGTTTCAATAAAGTGCCGTTGCGTTTGGAGCAATTCTGCAAAGACCTTAACATGCAACGCGGACTATCTGGAAAAATGGATATTCATGAACTATATGACATGAGTTTTGACGCCCATTTCAATCTTGTCACTATCCACCCATGGGCTGATGGAAACGGTCGCATGGCGAGGCTGCTGATGAACTGGCTGCAGTTTGAATACGGCCTTATACCGTCGCGTATTTTTGCAGATGATAGGGAAGAATATATAAAGGCATTGGTCGAAACGAGGGATTCTGAGAATCTTGAGGTATTCCGAAGGTTCATGAGCGAGACCATGGTACGCCATCTTACCAATGACATCGTGGCTTTTGAGAAGTCTATAGGCGAACCTATAACCTACCATACAAAAATTACAACTGCTGACAAAATCATTAAGCTGATAAGCGAGAATCCGAGGCATAGTGCTAAGTCGCTTGCCGAATCAATTGGCATCTCACCAAAAAGTGTGGAGAAGCAATTGGCCAAACTGAAATCGCAGGGGCGTATCCGAAGAGTCGGACCCGACAAAGGTGGCTTATGGCTGTTGCCCACAGACAATCAGACGCTGCATTGACATGAAAATTACGTGGTAGTTCAGTTGTGACCCTCAACTGTGCCTTTTTGCCATCTTTGGCAGAAGCCATGATATGAGACGGAGAGGAAATGGGGCTTCTTGCAGAAGAAGAGGTCGAGTATCATTTCTTTCCGCTTCATTAGCTGAGTTTGAATACTATGCGCTGCACACCGTCCTGCCAGCGTGAACTGGTGATACGGAAAGTGCCGATCTCGGATGTGCGGCCTACGTGGGCTCCCGCGCACAGGCATTGGTCGTAGTCGCCGATGTGGACTACGCGCACCGTGTCGGAGGCTCCGTCGGGCAGGCGGCTCATGTCGAACCGCTCCATGGCCTCCGCCTGCGTGATGAACTCCTCTGTCACCTCGGCATCGGCCCGGACTGCCCCGTTGACATAATCCTCCAGCTCCCGGAGCTCGGTGTCGGTGAGCGGACGGGGCAGATGATAGTCGAGTTTCGATTTCTTGCGTTCGATGTGTGCGCTGAAGGCGCGGCCATGTCCGTATCGGCGCGCCATCTCACCGTTGAGCAGATGCTCGGCCGAGTGCATCGGCGGATATTCCTGTTTGTTATGTTCGTTGAGGATGGGTGTCTCCATATCTGTGTCGGTATGTGAATTCAGTTGCAAAAATAGCAAAAATCCCTGAGAAAATTATTACACAAAGACATTTATAATCTCATGCAAGAGCTAACGCAAAGGCGCGTGAGGTCTTGACTCTGCGGGTTGCCTTCAGCCTTGTTGAACGGCTGTGGAGGTCGATTTGGAGCGCATCTTCCCGAGGATATCGGGGGTGAGGACGGTGTGGCGCTTTTCGATGTGGATGGCGTTCATGTCGAGGGGAGACATCTTTTTGATGCCGGGGAGGGTGGGGATGTCAGGAGTTTTCATTGTCGGAGGTTTTTGTCTTGAAATATTTCAGCAGGGCATCGTCGAGGCGGTTGATGCCAAGCAGTGTGACCGCATAGCAGCCACCGAGCACTGTCAGGGTGATCCAGAAATCGGTTGTGAAGGGCAGGATCTGATGGGTCCAGCCACCGAGGAGGTAGCTGCCGAAGAGAAGCCACAGCGTGGCCTGTACGCAGACGCAGAGCGTGCACCACACTTTCGCCTTGAATTTCTGATAGGTGATGCTCCACACCGTGTAGGGAAGGCACAGGATATTGATGGCCGCCAGGACCGGAAGCGACTGTGGGAATAGGAGCATGGCGAGCAGACTCACGGAGAAATACGCAAGTCCCAGTTCGCTCCATTTGAATATGTCCATGAAGGAAGAGGCTTCGGACCCTGCAAGCTGGTCACAGCCCCCTTCCTCCAGAGCTGAGCAGACAGCCTCCGCCGCAGCATTGTGTATGCCCAGGGATTTCTGCACGAGCATCCACGACAGCCATACCCCCGCACAGTCGAAGATCAGCAGCAGCCATGCCGCCCAGTCGGTGTACAGGCCGCTTTGCCACATTGCAAAACCGGTCAATGCCGCCGCAATGAGAATGATCGCATAATACTTGATGCCCTTGGCAATTTCGCCCACATGATGGCGGTTATACTCCGGCTCAATCGAGCCGGAATCGGCCGCCGCCAAAAGAGCGATGCCATTCCAGCTTTCAACGATTTCGTCGCGGGGAACGGTGAACATCTTCTGCCGGGACATATAGGTGATGTCCTTCCCGTCGTTTTTAAGTATGATGAGGAATCCTTCGGGGGTGTCGATTATGAATGGTGCGCGCAGCGCAGTCAGTGTGTCAGCCCTGGCTGTGGAATCCACTGTAATGCCAGCACTCCCCACGCCATACTCTTTGAGAAGGTTTGCCAATCCGTACATGGTCTGGAACGGCATCTCCTCAAAGCGGCGGTCGGAATAATCTTCCGTGTGCTTCACCCCGAGCGTAGTGAGAAAATCTGAAAACAATGAGGCCATGATTCTGCAAGTTCAGTTTTCAATAAAATAAAGAAGAAGCTGCAATTCCGGGATCAAGCGGCTGCAGCTTCACGATTTCATTTCCGGCGGTCAGATGAATTTCTGCACGTGTGCCAGCAGCACGTCGGCAGGCATCTCGCCGCTCTGCCGCCACATCTCCTGTCCGCCTTTATAGACGATGAAGGTAGGGATTGACTCCACTTTCTCCTGATCGGCGAGCTGCTGATTCTCGTCGATGTCAAATTGGTAAACTTCGGCCTGTCCGGAAAGCAGTTCCTTAATCTGAGCCACGATAGGCATCATTTTCTTGCAATGAGGACACCATGATGCGAAAAATTCCACCAGCACCACCGGTGCGGATTTGATTACGTCGTCGTAAGTCATAATACTTGTATTTTGGTTATGATATAAAAACAAACAAGTGTCCCGGTGGTTCATTGAACAGGCGCCACTGATGAATATTATTGCAGGCTGGCAGATTTGCCTACATGCCGATGAAGCGGCCTGTGATGCTGTCGGGATTTGAGCGGATGTCGGCGGGTGAGCCTGTGGCGACGATCCTTCCGCCCAGTTGGCCTCCGCCCGGTCCCATGTCGATTATGTAGTTGGCGTTGCGGATTACGTCGAGGTCGTGCTCGATCACTATTACTGTCGCCCCCGAGTCCAGGAGATGCTTGAACACTTCGAGCAGGGTCCTGACATTCAGTGGATGCAGCCCTATTGATGGCTCGTCGAAGATGAATACAGTGTCAGTCTGGCGCCGACCCATCTCCGAGGCGAGTTTCAGGCGCTGGGCCTCTCCGCCCGAAAGGCTCGGAGTAGCCTCGCCGAGAGTGAGATAGCCAAGGCCGAGATCATTGAGGGTGGTCAGTCGGGCCGCTACAGTGGGATAACTTTTTGCCATTGCCATGGCATCGGATACATCTGCATCCATGATTTCAGGCAGCGAGAAATCATCGCCCTTCTTGGGATGGCATTTGATGAAATAGGAGGCCTTGGAGTAGCGCGATCCCTTGCATTCGGGACATGGAATATCGACATCCGGGAGGAACTGCACATCGAGGCTCACCGAACCTGTGCCGTCGCACACCTGGCAGCGGAGCGAGCCCGTGTTGTATGAGAAATCCCCCGCCTTATAGCCGCGCTCCTTGGCATCGGGTGTCCTGGCGAATATCTTGCGCAGTTCGTCGTGAATGTTGGCGTACGTAGCCACTGTGCTTCTCACATTTGCCCCTATGGGAGAGGAGTCGATGAGCTTCACGCGCCCGATGCCGGGAGCCTCGACGGATTTGACCGGATAGGGGAGCTGACGGCCTTCGAGCTTGGCTTCGAGCGCCGGAACGAGGCTGTCGAGAATCAAGGTGGTCTTGCCTGATCCCGAGACACCGGTTATCACTGTCAGCCGTCCTTTGGGTATGTCGACCTCAAGGGGATGCACGGTGTGGATCCTGTCGGTGGACAGATGTATCGTGCCATTGTCGAACATCTCCGCGCCGCTCACCGGAGGGATTATCCGTATGTCGGCTTTACCGGCAAGAAACGGCCCGATTTCAGAATCCTTATTGTCCTCGATATCTTTCACGGTGCCTTGTGCTATCACCCGGCCACCGTCGGTCCCCGCCCCGGGTCCCATCTCCACTATCCAGTCGGAATGACTCAGGATCTGCGTGTCATGATCCACGAGCACCACCGAGTTGCCGTCGTTCACAAGGTCGTCCATCACTCCCGTAAGTCCGACGATATTGGCGGGATGCAGCCCTATGGATGGTTCGTCGAGGACGTAGAGCACACCTGTGGTGCGGTTGCGCACCACCCGTGCCAGCTGCATGCGCTGTCGTTCGCCGGTGGACAGCGTGGATGAGGCGCGGTCGAGGCTGAGATATCCCAGGCCAAGGTCTTCAAGTCGGCGCGATGTGGTAAGGAACGACTCGCAGATGCTATCTGCCATGGGGCGCATCTCCTCGGGCAAAGACGATGGCACGGCCTTCACCCATTCTACACACTCGGAAAGGGGCATCTCGCACACCTTGTCAAGGCTTGTTCCCATAATCCGGGGCGCACGGGCTTTCTCGGAAAGGCGTGTGCCGTGGCAGTCGGGGCAAGTCTCGCTCTTTAGGAATTTCTCCACGCGTTTCATCCCTTTCTCATCTGTCACTTTTGCAAGGGCATTCTCCACTGTGTTGACCGCACTGTAGTATGTGAAGTCTAATTCTGTCGCCACATTTGAGTTCTTTGCCTTGTAGAAGATATGCTTCTTTTCCGTCGGTCCGTCGAACACTATCTCCCTTTCTTCTGGCGTGAGCTGATTGAAAGGGATGTCGGTGCGCACTCCCATTTCGCGGCATACATCGGTCATCAGCGACCACATGAGCGAGTTCCAGGGAGCTACCGCTCCTTCGTCGATGGTCTTTGTCTCATCTGGGACGAGAGTACGGCGGTCAACCGTCAGTACGGTTCCGGTCCCTTGGCAGCGTTTGCACGCGCCTGTGCTGTTGAACGCTAATTCTTCCGCTCCCGGACCGAAGAAATGATTGCCGCAGTTCTCGCAGATCAGTTCCCGCTCAGCCGCCACATCGAGTGACGGGGCATGATAGTGGCCGCACACGGGACACTTATGCGAGGCGAGGCGCGAGAACATCAGGCGCAGGCTGTTGAGCAGTTCTGTACCGGTGCCGAAGGTGCTCCTTATGCCAGGCACTCCTGGACGCTGATGGAGGGCGATGGCCGCCGGTACATGGAGGATGTCGTCGACCTGGGCTTTGGCGGCCTGGGTCATGCGCCGGCGTGTATAGGTGGATAGTGCCTCAAGGTAGCGTCTGGATCCCTCGGCATAGATCACTCCGAGCGCGAGTGATGATTTTCCGGAGCCCGACACTCCGGCTATACCTGTTATGCCATTGAGAGGAATGTCCACGTCGATATTCTTGAGATTGTGCACTTTTGCTCCCTTTATGATGATTCTGTCGGCTTTATTCTCCATGTGGTTCAGTGTTATTCTTCTGCAAATGAGGTAAAATAATAACGTGCCTGTCACCATAAAGTGACAGGCACGTTCAGGGGATCAGTTGTCGATATTGATTATCTCGTATTTGGTCGAGCCGAGTCCTATCGCTTCGGCATGGTCGATGGTGTGAAGGCCGTGACGGCTGCTGATTCGTTCCTTCAGCGGAGCGTTGTCGTTGCCGTCGGAGGCCGTCATGTTGAAGATGATGTCGCAGCAGGCTTTGTCGAGTGCCACAGGATCGGTAGATGCGAGGATGCCGTAATCGGCAAGATGGACTTCCTCGGGGTGAGCCACACAATCACAATCCACCGACATGTTGTTCATCACGTTGATATAGATTATGTTGTCGCCGAAATAGTCCGCTACGCCTTGTGCGGCGGCAGCCATCGACTCAAGGAACACATCCTGTTCGGCGGTATTGCTCCACAGGCCTTCCACGGTGTCCTGCTTACCTCCGGAATGGATGTAGGCCTTGCCGTCGGCCGAGGCCACTCCGATGCTTGCGTTCTTCAACGCGCCCCCGTATCCTCCCATCGGATGTCCTTTGAAATGGGATAGGTTCACCATGTAGGTGTATCGCGGAAGGTGGTTGCCCACGATGTCGTATCTGATATGGCGGCGGTCGCGTACCGGAATCTTCATCTGTCCCTCCTCATCCATCAGGTCGACCGGGGCTATGGAGTCGAAGCCATGCTCGTGTACCGTCTGCCAGTGAGCATCGAACGAGTTGCGTTTTCCGCCGTATGCGGTATTGCACTCCACGATGGTGCCATGCACGCTGTCCACGAGGTTCTTGATGAGGTCAGGCTTTAGATAGTTGGGATTTCCGGCCTCCCCGGTGCTTATTTTTACGGCCACACGCTCTCCGTCGGCCGGTCGTCCAAGAGCCTTATAAATCTTCACGAGTGCTTCCGGAGATATCTCGCGTGTGAGATATACTTTTGATTGGCCTGAGGCGCAAAGGGTTGCCAGCAAGGCACACGTCGCTACAATTACTGTCTTCATCGGATTATCATTCAGGTAGGTTGCCGTACTGCACGTCGTCCACAGGCTCAAGCCATTCGTTGGAGGGATTCTCGCCGGGCACTTCCATTGCCAGATGTGCGAACCAGTGGTCCTTGGTGGCGCCGTGCCAATGCTTTACGTTGGCGGGAATGTTGATCACGTCGCCCGGACGCATCTTCACTGCAGGCTTGCCTTCCTCCTGATACCATCCTTCGCCGGCGACGCACACCAGGAGCTGTCCGCCGCCCTTGTCGGCATGGTGGATATGCCAGTTATTGCGGCAGCCGGGTTCGAATGTCACGTTGGCGAGGTTCACGCCCATATTGGTCACGGGATAGAGGTAGCTGTTGCCGATGAAATATTTGGCGTATGCCGTGTTTGGGTTGCCGATGGGGAAGATGCTTTCCTGCTCGAACTTTGCCTTGGCGTCATCGGCCACGGTGACATCTTTCCACACCTCGGTGGCCTGGCGGAATGCGCCCCAGGCCTTGGGCCATCCGGCATAGAACGCTATCTGGGTGAGGATCTCGGCAATCTCGGTGCGGGTGACGCCGTTCTTCTTGGCTTCCTGAAGGTGGAATGTCAATGAGCTGTCGATAATGCCGCTGCTGACAAGAGCGGTGACTGTCACTATGCTGCGGTCGCGCAGCGAAAGCTTGTCGGTGCGGCTCCATACCTCGCCGAAAAGCACGTCATCGTTGAGCTGCGCGAATTTGGGAGCGAAATCGCCGAGCTGCGCGCGCCCGGCGGTCTGTTTGATTTCCGAGGGTCCGTCGGTCAGACGGGTGGGGGATTGGGAGTAGGCCATATTGATAGATATTAGAATTAGTGCCAAAGTGACGGTTTTTCTCATACAGGTGTGCGTTATGTGATCTGTCATTAAAATGTTCTGCAAAGATATCGCAAATATTTCTCTCTTTTGTATCCGGAGCCAGGATTTTATAACCAATTTTACTGATTATGATATATTTTGTGTGTGGCGTTGCCAAAACGTCATCACTTACTCATTATGCCAAGCCATTTGCCGTAGGTGAGCATGCGCCATATCCATTCAAGCGGTCCGAAACGGAAGACTGCAAGCCATGACATGCTGAACAATATCTGGAATGCGAATACTCCCGCAGCTATGAGTTCGGTTTCCCATAGTCCGACTCCTGCGCCAAGCCCCAGGCCTATCCCATAGAAAAGAAACATCCCTATGACCGACTGGCTGATATAGTTGGTCAGTGCCATCCTGCCCGGAGCGGCGAATATCCGCCACACTATCCAGCCCTTATGGTGGATGCAGAACAGGCCGAGCAAAGCGGCGTATGCAAAGCCGAGGGGATAAACGCTGATGGTGTAGAGGACAGTGTGGACTGTTGGGCCAAACGGATGCGAGTTCACTCCGCTTATGGCATATAGCAGGGATGTCGGGATTCCCGCTGCGCAACCCCAAAGCGCCACTTTATTCAGCAAGGCCTTGTGGGCTGCCAGGTCGGCGTAGATCTTGCGGCGTCCGATGACAAAGCCTATGAGGAACAGCCCCATGACCTTGAAATATCGGTTGCCGTCCACGAACTCATACATCCGCTCCCAGGCTCCCTGGATCAGGAACTGATGGACCTCCCGGTAAGTGCAGGCATCCCTGAGCCAGGTGCCGAAATTGTCATCGGTTATTCCATATAATCCGGCGTATCTCCACCATTGGTCGTAAGGGTATCGTGCGGGAAATGCTCCGGTAAGTTCTGCCACTCCATCGATCAATACAGGCAATAACAGCAGAATGATGGCTGTGGAGAGTATCTTCCGGTCCGACATGTCGCGGAACAGCGGCAATAGCATCCCAAGTACGGCATACAGCAGCAGGATGTCGCCGCTCCATATCAGCATAAGGTGAGTGCAGCCAATTAGGGCAAGAATGGCCATGCGGCGGTAGAAAATCTTGAATCCGTCGGCTCCACGAGCGGCCGCGTGTGAGATGATGATTGAGAAACCGATGCCGAACAGCAATGAGAAGAGGGTGTAGAACTTTCCATCGACCACCAGATATAGCAGGAACCTGACTATCTTGTCGGCCGGAGCCGAAGGCATCGCCTCAGCCACGGCATCTGGCTGGAACGTATAAAGCGAGAACTCAGGGTAGTTGGCGAGGCATACTCCCAGAAGGGCGAATCCACGCAAGGCATCCAGGAAAATGTGGCGCTGCGAGGTGGATACGGGCGATATATTGCTGCTGGCGTTATGTGTGGTCATTCATTTGGTCGATATCGTTTGTAATATGCAAAGTTAGTGATTTTCCCTGAGAAATCCCCACTCCGCCCCCGATATCACCAGGCAATCCAAAATTACAACCAATGACTGATGTCATGTGTTATGAATATAAAAAATGATGTCATGACACAACTTGAAGCAATCAGGCTCCGTCATTCGATACGGAAATATGAGGCGCGTCCGCTTGAGACAAGTGCGGTGGAGGCCTTGCGTAAGGAAATAGCGGCCCTCAACAGCGAGGGCGACCTGCACATGCAGCTGGTGCTGAACGAACCGAAGGCGTTCAAGGGCTTTCTCTCCTACGGCTCATTCAGCAATGTGAGCAACTATATCATGGTGGTGGGACGAAAGTCGGACTCGCTCGAATACCGAGCCGGATATTACAGCGAGCGACTCGTGCTCTTCGCGCAGCAGCTTGGCCTGGGCACATGCATCGTAGGGCTGACCTACAAGAAGGTCGGCGACGCATTCGAGGTGGGCAGCGACGAGAAGGTGGTGATGTGCATCGCCGTCGGTTATGCCGCCGAGGATGGCCGCAAGCATAAGATCAAGTCATCCGAGCAGGTGAGCAACATCTCACCGGACATTCCGGCATGGTTCGCCAGAGGAGTGGAGGCGGCCCTTCTTGCCCCTACTGCAGTCAACCAGCAGAAATTCTATTTCGAGTATGTTGCCCCCGACAATGTACGGCCGAAGAAGGGCAAGTCGCTGGTTGGCTATACCAAGATTGACCTTGGCATAGCCATGTGCAATTTCGAAATCGGTGCCGGCAAGGACAATTTCCGGTGGACCGACTCACCGCTGTGATCCCTGGATCAGATACAGAAGCCGAAGCCTACGGTGAGGGGTGTGAAATTGATCGGAGACGGGTCTTTCAGCACCTTCATCGGTGAATATCGTACATAGACGCCGATGGCGTAATTGTAGGTAATGGCTCCGAATAAGTCCAGTGTGGTTGGATTGTGGCCGATGTCTTTTGTGAAAAACTCACAGTGGTTGCCGTCGGCATCCACCCCTGTGCCCTTGATGGAGGACCGGGTGTTGAAATTGAGGACAGGGCCGAATTTCAGCCTCAATTGCGATTTCGGAATATGCCATTCATACAACAATGGCACTTGCAGGCTGAAGACCTTCAGACGGGTGTATCTTACCGTAATTTCCTCCGGAGCCTCACCCCATTCCACACCTCCTGACGGCGAGGTGACGAGCCATCGGCTGTCGGCAGTGGCCTTGTAATTCCGCCAGTCGAATCCCAGGCCGACATATATGCGCGACCTGCTGAACTTATATCCAATGTTGAAACAGCTCATCCAGCTGATTTCAAATGATTTCGACCATTGCAGACCGCCGCCGCCGGTCTGCCCATGAGCTTCGTTCAGCCCTATGCATAATCCGTCCATGCCTATCACCCAGTCTTTATCCAGAGAAGGAATGTTTAGCCAGGATACTGAAGAATTCCTTGATGTCCTGACATTTGCTCCAGGAGAATACTTGATGAAATGTGATTCTTCGGAGTCACCCTCATGGTCGGTGACGGTGACGGTCGTGCCTTCCGAACTTTCAGTGATGAGCACCTTCGATGGAGAATCCACTGCCATCAGCGTGTCGGTAACTTCGGTGGATGCATGGGACTTGAATGAGAGAAGAAGGAGGAGGATCAGGGTGTATCTTGATGTTTTCATGTGATCTGAAATTATGTTAGAAATTGACTGTGGCACCTATGCTCCAGGATTTCAGCTGCGGGCCGTATGTCGACTGGAAAAGCGTTGTCGGACTCCAGGAGGCATACACTCCCAATACATCGCATACTCCGAGCGAACACATTATCTCAGGCGTGAACAGACGCTGCTGCAGTCCTTTGTACGTGGTCTTGATTTTTGAGTTGCCTGTAGAAATCTCTGTTTGTGCACTGGCGTAGGTATTGAAGCATCCGACAGCGCCGAAGGTGAACTTTACCTCGCTCCCCATGGGGATAGTGAATAGCACGGGAATCTGGAGTTTGTACACTAACAGCCCGGTGTATTTGACAGAGTGCCCGTCTTCTATCGGAGTCAGAACCAGATCCGAGCCAATGCGGGTGTAAACGAAGCCATCTTGTGCGCGATAAAGCTGCAGTCCATAACCAAGACCTACGGAAAAAGAAGGCGAGTGGCCGCCCCTGCTCCATCTGACACCGATGATGTCCCTTATTCCTACCTCAAAGGAATTCTTGACATTACCCTTGTCGGAATAATTGAACCTTTGGCCAGCGTAGATATGTCCGAGGGTGAATACAGAGGTCTTGATCCGTTTGGATGCCGTGTCCTTGTTTTTCCCGATACCGAACGGGAGCTCGAAATCAAACGAAGGATCGGAATCCGTAGCTATTGAATCCTCGACCGTCACGGTATAGGTAAAGAGTCCTTTTCCATAATCATTTTTAGTCACCACTTCGATCAAGGTGGTGTCGTCGGTGCGTGACACGATGACTTTTTCGGCATTCTCGATGATTTTCACCGTGTCCGGGGCCTCAGGCTCCTGTGCTGCGGCAATGCAGAATGGAGCGGCGAGCAAGACCAGGGTCAATATCAAATCTTTCATATCAGTTGATTTTTTTAGTTATCATTTTCTTCACTTCGTCGGCCGACCAATCGCCCTCAATATAGATGAGGGTGACCTTGTCCTTGCCTTTGGACCGGGAGTCGAGATAGAACAGATACCGCCTGTGGCACCCTTCACCTCCAAGGCCATAGAAGCCGAAATACAGTTTCCCCTCCCTGTATGAAGTCTCCTTGAAATCAGCCTTCGCACCATCTTTCTTCACTGCCCTCGCCATGGCGTCGGCATTTTCGGGATCACCTGTCACAGATACGCTTTTATATACCGACAGTCCTTTCCAATCGGTCTGTTCGCCGGAAAAGGCCACCATCGTGACAGCCGGATTCTGTGCGAAATCCTCTTTGAAGAACGGGGCTACATTCAGCGCCTTGCCTGATGCAGCCGATCCTGCAAGGCTAAACAGCAGGATGACGGACAGCGCTATCCATCGATAGAGATTACGTTTCATAAATCTTCTTCATTAAATGCATTCCTTATCTCGGAAAGATCCGAGGCAACTGTCTGCGTGAAAAATTCAGTGGACATGCAGATTTCGTTAAGCTGATCATCCACAATTTTCATTATCTCCGAATGGTCGGATACCTTTACTCCACCCACGTATGCCATCATGCCGGTCATCTCTCCTCCTGCATTATGGCGGGGATACAACAGGGCGGTGACGCAGGAGATGACCACAAGAGCCACGGCAGCGGCACCTTTCAAGCCACGGTGGCGGAAGAACCTGCCGGCGAGCAAGTGGGCGGGCTTGCGCTCCGGTGCAAGTATCTGTGGGCTACGGGCCATTAGCATCACAGCGAGAGCCTCATTCACTTTGCTGTCGTCTCCGTCGTGGGCCAGGAGCGAATGCAATAGTTCATCCTCTTCCTGACACGACAGCCGGCCATCAAAATATTGGTCGATAATCTTGTGGATGTTTTCTTCTTTCATAATTTCTGGCGTTTTAGGTATATTTCCCTGATGGTCTTGCGTGCTCTTGAGACGATCATCCGTGCGTTGGCTTCCGAGATTTCATAGAAGGACGCTATTTCATCGAATTCCCATCCGTCGTGGTCGCGGTGAAGAAGTATTTCGCGGTCGCGAGGAGTTAGACATTTCTCGATAATTTGACGGATTTCAAGAAATTGGTTCTCTTGATATTCTCTATCATCGTCGTCGGGTGCAAATTGGGAGGCTTTCTCGATATCAGTTTCCGGATGGGCCTGTCTGCGGCGGTGGATATCGACAGTAAGGTTCCTGACGGTGACGGTAAGGAATCCTTCCGCTTCATCCTTCGACGCGAAATCGTCGCGGCGTGTCCATAGACGGCAGAAGGCGTCCTGAAGGGCATCCTCATCGTTGTCGCCGTGCCGCGCCATCAACCGACGGCGCACATTGCGGAATGCTGATATGAAAAAATCTCTCTCCATCTGTCATAAAGACGGAGAATGATGAAGTTTGCAACAAAAAAAATTACATTTTCATAAATTTTATTTCCGGCCTGGACAGACCCCGTGCGGCACGTCACCCGCGCATCGACCGGATGTAGGCGTGGAGATAGCGGAAGAATGGAGTGTGGGAGAGGGTGGGGACATCGCCGATTATGATGAGTTTCATCCTTGCGCGTGTCATGGCCACATTCATGCGGCGCAGGTCGCGCAGGAAGCCGATCTGCCCCTCATCGTTGCTGCGCACGAGCGAAATGATGATCACGTCGCGCTCCTGCCCTTGGAAACCATCGACCGTGTTGACTGCTATCTGCGGACGGAAAGGCTTGAAGAAGGGAGTGCGTGCGAGAAGCCGGCGCAGGAAATGCACCTGGGCGCGGTAAGGGGATATCACGCCCACATCGATGCGCTCGTCGAGGAAGCGCTCCTTGCCTATCCGCTCCACATAGTTCTGTAGCGTCTGCATTGTCAGGATTGCCTCATCCACATTCAGTCGGCCATTGCTTTGCCCGGCTAAGGATTCTTTGAATGCCAGGTCGCTGTCGGCTTCAGGCGAGCCGGCGTCCCCGTCAAGCTTAATCTGCGATGTGTCGATCCATTCAATGGGTGTGTCATAGTCGAGTATGCCGCGGTGGCGCACCTCAGGAGCTGCCTCTATGCCTCCATGGTAGAACCATCGGTTGGAGAACTCCATGATCTCCTCGTTCATGCGGTACTGTGTGGAGAGGAGCGTTACAGCCTCCGGATGATTTTCCACGATACGCTCCATGAGCGATGTCCCCAGCCCCCCCTTTGTGGCCTCGAAGGACTTCACCACGGGAGGAAGCTGGCAATGGTCGCCTGCGAGTACCACTCTTCCTGCCCTGCGTATGGGAATCCATGACGCAGCCTCCAGAGCCTGGGCAGCCTCGTCGATAAAGAGTGTGGAGAATTTCCTGCCGTCGAGAAGGCGGCTGGCGCTTCCTGTAAGTGTGGCTGCCACGACGTGGGCATTGTCGAATATGTCGTTGTTGATGCGTATCTCCAGTTCTGTGGCCCTGTGATGCAGCCTCGCCATCTTCTGATGCCATTGCTCGGTGCGCCCACGGCGTGAGCCATGCAGCTCGCGGATGGTCTTGCGGATGCTCCACAGGGTGGGGTAGTCGGGGTGCGACTCGAAGCGCCGCTCGTATGTGAATGACAGCATCTTGTCTGTCACGCGCGATGGATTGCCGAGGCGCAGCACGTTGATCCCACGGTCGGACAGTTTCTCGGAAATCCAGTCGACAGCCATATTGCTCTGGGCGCACACCAGCACCTGGCTTTCGCGTCGGAGCGTCTCGTGGATGGCTTCCACGAGAGTCGTGGTCTTGCCTGTGCCGGGAGGGCCATGAAGAATGGCCACGTCCTTGGCCGCCAGAATTTTGTTGACCCCTTGCTCCTGCGTGGAGTTGAGGTAGGGAAAGCGCATGGGGGAGAGGGACAGTTCGCCGGCCTTGCGCCTGGAATAGAACAGGTCGCGCAGTTCGCCGAGACGTCCGTCGGCACGCATGGTGCGGTCGATGGCGTCGAACATGGTGCGGTAGGTGGTCTCGTCGAACGACAGCACCACCCCGAACTTGCCGTCGGCCAGCCGGCTTGTGTCGGCCGATTCCGGCACCACCACAGCCATGCGGTCGCCGTCCACATAGCTTACCGTGCCGGTGAACGGGTAGGTGAATTTGCCGCCGGATGTCTCGGTGAAGAAAGCCACCGGTTTGCCATACTCAAAGGAGTGGTCGATCTCGCTGCTCTCCCTGCGCACCACCTCCACCACCCTTTGGTTGAGTGAATTATAATGCACATCCCTGAAGAACAGCGGAAACCATGCGGCTCCGCGCTCCACCAGACGCACCACGCCTATGCGCTCAGTGACATTTGAGAACGCTTTCTTCTCTTCTTCATATTCCATTTGAAGAAGACGGCGCTGTTCGGTGAGGATATTGGCGGCAGAAATCATGTCGGGTCGGATTTTGAGGGGCATGTTTTCTGCAAAGTTACGAAGATATCGGCATAGAAAAAAACTTTTTTCCAATGCCGCTGCTCCGTGTGGGCTTTCCTCAGGTGTGTCTTCCGCTTGCAGATGTGGGAAAACATTAGTAATTTTGTGAGAAAATCATCTATCACAGTAGCCAGACAGAAATGAAAGAGAATCGGCTGAAACAAAATTCCAGGAAGAAATGAAGCGGACGATACGGACTGTGCGGTATCAGTCGCCGGTGGGGGAAATGATCATTGGCTCCATCGGCGACAGGCTGTGTATATGCGACTGGACACTTGGAAAGCATGGCGACTCCACCTACCGCCGTATCTCAAGGTGTCTTGACGCAGGATATGAAGAGGGTCCTACGGATGTCATCCGCAGGGCGGTGACGGTGCTCGACGGGTATTTCGCCGGTGAGCGATGTGCCTTATCTGTGCCTTTGGCATTTGCCGGTTCGGAATTTCAGTGTCGTGTATGGTCGGAGCTCATGAAGATTCCATACGGCACCACCATCACCTACGGCGCACTTGCCCGTCGCATCGGCAATCCGAAAGCCGTGCGGGCGGTGGCATCCGCCACCGGTGCCAATCCCATTTCCATCTTCGTGCCCTGCCACCGCGTGGTAGGCAGCGACCACAGCCTTACGGGTTATGCCGGCGGACTGGATGCGAAGGAGGCATTGCTCGCCCTGGAAGCCCGGATATCCCTGGGCCGATATCAAGAAGAAAGCACATTTGGTATCCGTACAGACAATATGTGAGTTTACAATAAAATAAAAAAACTATGCAGCAGCTGAAGATACGCAAAGCCGACGAAAGCGACATCGGGCGCATAATGGACATCGCCGCCATAGCCTTCCCATCCACTTACGAGAATATCCTCTCTCGGGAACAGATCGATTATATGATGGAATGGATGTACTCCCCGGATAATATCCGCAAGCAGATGGAGGGTGGCCACGTCTACTATCTTGTCTATATTGGGGACACTCCGGCGGGGTATGTGTCCGTGCAGCAGCAAGAGGATGACGTGTTTCATCTTCATAAAATCTATGTGCGTCCCGATAGCCAGGGACTCGGGTGCGGAGTGGCGCTGTTCCGCAAGGCGATAGAGCACATCAGGGAGCACCACCCCGGCAGGTGCCGGATGGAGCTTAACGTCAACCGCCACAACAAGGCTTTTGGCTTTTACCGACACATGGGCATGGAGGTCGTAGCCTCGGGAGATTTCGATATAGGCAACGGCTATTTCATGAACGACTTTATCATGTCTCTCGATATCGATCCTCTCCCTCAATCGCATGAATAAAAATTAAGGACCGGCAACCTGAAAAGCTGCCGGTCCTTTTTTTAATTCCGATTATGCGGTCATTTTACGAATTTGACAGCCTGGTAGCCGGCCGGAGTGGCTACACGTGCTATGTACATACCCTTTGGCAGACGGGCGATGTCGAGATTGCCGCCCTTGCCTTCAGCCACGAGCGAACCGTCGAGGCCGTACACATAGATGGCTTCCACCGCAGAGCCGCTGACAAGCATGAGGTCGCCTGTGACAGACACGCTCAGCTGCTGGTGGGCGGATGCGTCGGCTATGCCTGAGGTGGCGAGCTCGATATCACCGTACACGCCAAGGTTGTCGAGCACGAGGACCTCACCGTTGGATGTGCGCACGTTGATGGCGATATACACGTTTTCACCTTCGTAAGCTGCGAGGCTCACACCGCGTGTCTGGGGAGAGATCTCCTCGGCGTTGTTGGTGTAGAGGGTGGAGTAGTTCCACCAGTAGTCGTCGGAGGAAGATACCTTCACTTCGTAGCGTTCCGGGTAGGAGGGATTGTAGGAGTTGGCGGTCCAGGCAAAATGTGCATCCTGACCTGTCACCTTCATCTGCGGGAGCACGATCCAGCGGTCGGCGCTGCGGTCCTCGGTGAACCATGTGTTCACAGCCAATGCGTGATGTCCGAGGAGATAGTGCTCAAGGTTGAAGATGCCGAAGCCGTCGGCATTGAATTCCTCGCCGGCGCTGGGGTGGTCAGTAGCAGAGTCTTCCTTGCGTAGTGTAAGGTCGGAGGGGAGCTCGCCGTCCTCGAAATCCCAGAAAGCCACAGGTGTGTCGAGGATGATGAACTGTTTCTCGATCACATTGTTGGAAAGTTCGGTATCGCCCTCAACTTCAGCCTCGACCTTGAAGGTATATGTGCCGGGCACGAGGTCCTGTGGAATGATGTCGGCCTCGGTCACGGTGAGGATTTCCTGGCCTTTGATTGTAAGGGTGGAGGTCTTCACTTTCTCGCCGTTGAGGTAATAGCAGAGTGTCACGTCAGCATCCTTGATTCCGATGTTCTGCATCTTGAAGGAGGCTGCGCGGGAGCTGGCATCGAACAGGTAGTCGGTGGGGGATGTCAGGCCGGTGATCATGATGTCGGAAGCGTCGGGGTCGACGGCTGTCATCGAGAAATCGTCGATGCAGAGCCAGTTCTCATCGGCGTCGCTGTAGCAGTAGAATCCGAAATAAATTTTGCCGGCCTCTTTCACTTCGATGATGTTGATCGACTCAAGGTAGTGGGCGTTATCCACGCAGTCGTACTCCACAAGGAGATTGTTCATTGCCTCGGGTGTGGGCTCGTTGCCATAGTACACGCGCAGGCGTTCCTTGTGGCCATCGGTAGCCGTGTACCAGAATTTCACGGCATAGTAGCCGGGCTCTACCAAGATGGGTTCGAATATGGCCCAGTCGTCAGCATCCTGTTTTGAATAGTTGTAGCAGAGGCTGCCGAAACCGGTGCGGGCGAACGAGAACCACATTCCGTCGATGTTCTGACCCCAGTCGCCATCGTCTTCATTGAGGTTGAGGAATGTGAAGCCGCTCATGTCGTCGGCAGGCTCGAAGCCCATGAAATAGGGCACGGCCGCGGGAGCGATGTGTTTCACATTAGCTGTCGCGGCGTCGTTGGACGGATTGAGGTCGTCGGGATGGGACGTCCATGCCTTGAGGGTGTGGGTGAAATGACCTACCGAAAGGTCGGCTTTGGCAGTGAATGTGTATTCCATGCTCTCGCCTGCTTCCAGGGTAGAAGCGCAGTGTTCGGTCACGGCCTCGCCGTCGTTGACGGAATAAGACACGTCAAAGCCCTCGACGGCCACACGTCCGGTGTTGGCCACGGTGACGGTGACAGTCTCCTGTCCGAGACCCTCGCCACTGACCGGACTGATAAAGTCAGCTACCTGAATGTCGACAGGATTGGAGGCATCGATCAGTTGTACCGACGTGATGTACAGGCGGAACTTGTCTGGGTTCGACACGCAGTGGAACCCGATGTTGATATCGCCGGCCGGCAGGTCGACGAAGAGAAGTTCAGTTACGATATTGTCCCTCACGTTTTCGTACGACGCTACTTTCTTTGTCATTCCGTCGACGGTGGCGCCCGATCCGGTCCACACCTCGAAATTCTCGCCGTAGGAGCTGCCGCGGTATTCGAAAGAAATTACGTAGGTGCCTGCAGCCGGCACGTTGATGGAAGGGGAGATCAGCCAGTCGTCTCCGGTGTTGGTGGAGTGGTAGGAATAAAACACACGGCTCGGTGTGCCGTCCTCTGCAAACTGCCAGGTCTTTTCGTCCTGGTTGGCGTCGATTACAGTCCAGGCCGCGAAATCGTCGGCTGTGGCAGTCACGAAATCGGTGGCGAACACTGCGTCAGAAGCATGCATCCCGACGGCGGTGGCTGTACACGCCAATAGAGTAAGGATTTTTTTCATGTGATAAAAATGATTCGGTTAGTATTGCAGTACAAAGTTAGTCATTATTATTTTGAAACTGTATCGGATTGTTGCCAAAATTCATTAATATAACATAAAGTTTAAGTTGTTTCTTCAATCTTTCCGCTATAGGGTTTGCAGCCTGTAGCTTTTTTCTGCCGAAATTCATGTACCATAATGGCGGAGATACGAAGAGAGGTCGGGAAAACGTTGGTTTCCCGACCTCTCCTATAGGTTGTGACCAAATGTTTTAGCGGATCACTTTGGTGGCGTTGTTGCCCTGTACACGGATGTAGAGACCGTTGGCGGGGTTATCGACGCGCACACCCTGCAGGTTGTAGTACTCTACGGGAGCATTCTCGTCGGCAGCGATGCTGCTGATGCCGCTTGTGCCGGTGAATTCATAGCCGTAAAGACCTACCTGGCTCTTGGGGTTGAAGAGATAATAAGTCTTGCCTTCCTTTACGGGGAATGTGACGTAGCCGAGCACGGGGCGGTTCTGGGTGATGCCGTTCACGTGCTGGAGCACATAGTCTTCGGGCATCTTGCCTTCGTTGAAATATTTTGCTGTGCCCTCTTCTTCGTTGCCTTCAAAGGCGAAGCCTGTGTTCTGATAGTAGATGGCTACATCGATGTCGTTGTAGGGAAGGGGTTGCTTTGTCTCGGAATCAACTATGTAGGTGGGGTTGCCGTTCTTGTTGCCGTAGATGGCTGCCTTGAGTGTTCCGTCGGCCTTAACATCGAATTTCCAGTACTGGCCGCGTGCGGGCATGTCCATTCCGGGTTCCCAGTAGACACCGCCATATCTGAATGCCAGACCGTTGTCAGTTTCTTCCCACCAGTACCAGCTTTTCTCAGCGGGATTGCCCTGGCCCATCAGATACTGTGCGAACTGAGGGTTGCATACATCGGTGATGAGGGCGTCATTGCCGTCTACTGAGCCTTTGAGCTGCCAGGCGTCGGCGGCGGTAGCAATCTCTTTGTCGGCCTCGGGAGTCGATTCGCCGGTAAGGGCTACATTTTCTGTGGATGCTGTGATCGTAGCTGACTTCAGCTCACCGGGTAAGCTTGTGTCCGGAGCCTCGTTGTCGCCGCCGGCATAGATGCCTTCGGTGAGGGTGGTGATGGTGGCGTTCTGAAGGTCATAGTCGGCGGCGCGCCAGATTTCCTGGGCGTTGACTGTGCACCCGATGGCTGCGAGAGCAGCGAGAGTAAAGATTTTCCTCATAAATTGTGATTTAGTGTAAGATATTAAGATAATTTGCGTTTTTGCATAATTTGTTGGCAAATTTAATTTAAATTCCAAAGTTCTGCAATGCACTGACAGTTGAAATAACATCATTTAACAAATTTAATATATGGTATCTGCTCATTTAGCCTTATCTACTCTGAAATTTCCTATAAATTTATATAGTTAAATCACAATCAGCAGTTATACAATACTTTGTGTTTTATATTCCATTTTTACTGCCAACTTGCAGTAAAAATGGAATAAGTGCTGTAAGTTCTTTATTGCCAATCATCTTTTAAAAGAAAATCAAAAAGTCCTGTAAAGTAGATCCCATTGTCATCCGTGTATGGCATTATATTATCAGCCACAACAACAATCTTCCTGAACGAATCCGATACTTTCAAAAGTGATGCCAGTTCCTGTTCCCTCTTTTCTTCGGTTGGAATTGAATATGCCGATTGGATATAGTACTTCTGATCTCCTTTGTTTACCACAAAATCAATTTCTCTCTGAATAAACATCTGTTTACCATCTTTCATCTCACGACTCTCCACTACTCCGACATCAACAAGAAATCCAAGAACACGCAGATGGTTATACAGTACATTCTCCATTATGTGAGTCGGTTCTTGTTGACGGAAGTTAAGCCGGGCATTTCTAAGTCCGACATCAATACAGTAATATTTTTTCGTGGACTCGAAATATCGTTTTCCCTTCACATCATATCTTTCAGAACTTTCAAAAAGAAAAGCATTTTCAAGGTATTATGATTTAATCCTCACGCGGAGCGGCAGAGGGCTCGCAGAGAAAGAAAATCACGCAAAGCACTCCTTAAGGCTGCACTTTATATCTAAGATTAGTAGTGGTGCGATAAAAAGCTAACCACTATGATTAAAATATTAGTATTTAG
>CAYZPI010000039.1:0-27556 GCA_964480085.1 uncultured Bacteroides sp.
GATAATAGTGCTCGTACATCTGTCCCCAGAAGAGCTTGCGGGCTTCGGGGGAATATGCATCGTAGAACGATCCGAGGTAGCCGGGTCCCACCCAGTCGCGGATGCTGTCGGTGATGGCCTGACGGTACATCCAGCCATTATCATCGAATTCCTTGAAATGTTCGGTTGTGGCGTAGAACTTGGGCCATACCGACACCATGAAGCGGCCGTTCAGGGCATGCACCGAGTCAACCATCGCCTTCGGGTCGGGGAAACGCTCGGGGTCGAACTCATGGCTGCCCCACGAGTCCTGCCGCCAGTGCAGCCAGTCGAGCACGATGTTGTCGATGGGTATGTTGCGGTCGCGGAAGCCCTTGAGGGCACCGAGCAGTTCGTCGGAGTTGTTGTATTTCTCGCGGCTCTGCCAGAATCCCATCACCCACTTGGGCATGATCGGAGCCTTGCCGGTGAGGGTACGGTAGCCGGAGATCACATCATCCATGTCGTCGCCGTACACGAAATAGTAGTCCTCCTGGGGCTGCATCTCGCCCCACCAGCTCATCTTCATCTGCTCCTCGTCGGGAGTCGGGGCATACACGCGCAGTCCGGCATAGGCGGTGCCGCCGTTGGGAGTCCATTCTATCCTTATGGGCACTTTCTGTCCACCCTTGAGGTCGACGGAGAACTTGTAGCTGTTGGGATTCCAGGCCGTGCGCCAGCGTTCGGGCACCACAAGCGAGTCGTTGATGAATATCTTCTGATAGCCGGAGTAGTACTGGTTGAAACGGTAGGTGCCGTCCTCGGCAGGCTCAATCTCGCCTTCGTAGACCACAGTGGAACCGTTGAAATTGAAGTCCTTGGGCAGGTTTACCACATGACCGAGATCGCCACGGATCAGGTGCTCGAAATATATCGAGTCCTCACGCTGCACGAGTGTGGGCTGTGAAGGGTCGGCAGGGGTGTATGTGCCGGTAAGGGCTCCTTCCTGGCCATCCTTGTCATAGAGCCTGAACACCTCGCCGAGCTGCTTGTAAGGCTCGGGGTTGCCGAAGCGGCACAGGGAATAGCTGTCCCACAGGATGCCGTAGTTGTCTGTTGAGACGATGAACGGCACCGACACCTTTGTGTTGTACTGGAAGAGTTCCTCGTTCTTGCCCTTGTAGTTGAACTCGTCGGCCTGATGCTGTCCGAGACCATAGAGACCCTCGTCGTCGTTGAGCGATTCGAATTTCTGCTGTACTGTCCATGCCTTTCTGCCTTCCACCTCGATGGGTGCGAACGTGCGGCCTTCCTCGGCGAGGACCAAGCGTCCGTCCTTGTCGTAGAAGCTCACCCGACCTGTGGAAAGATTCACGGTGGCGGTGACCTGTGATGTGGCGACACTGACAGTGCTGTCGGTCTCGGTGACATTGAATTCGGGTGTGGCGGCCTGAGGCACCACGACAAGGCTCGTGCTATCGGCGAAATGCTTCTCGGGAGTAGCGGATACGCGGATTAACTTATCGCCCAGGACCTGCAGACGCACCTTGCGCGCTGCATCGGGAGATTTCTGATCGAGGTTGACCACAACCCCGTTGTCGATACGGTCGTATTTGGAGGTCGAGCATGCCGACAGCATCAATACGGGTGAGATTCCGACAAGTAAGTGGATTAGCTTCATGGGAAGATCTTTTGGATTTTATGGTATATTTTCTCTCTTTAGTTTTTTAAATCACAAAAATACGATATTTTCCGCAAATAAATCGTATTTTTGCAACCAAATATTTACTGAATATGCATAAATTCCTTACATACCTGCTTTTCTCGATAATCACTGCTGTATGCGCAGCCGCTACCTACAGCGTGGACGAGCTGCCTAACGTGCAGCGGCAGGACCATACCAAGCATCTTGTCAACCCCGACGGCATCATTTCGCCGGCCGTGCAGTCGCAGATCGACAGCCTGCTGCTCGACCTCCGCCGGCAGTCGTCGGCAGAAGTGGTGGCGGTGATGGTGGATGACATCGATAGCGACGACATCGACAGTTATGCCACCGAGCTTTTCAACTCCTGGGGCATGGGCAAGAGCGACAAGAACAACGGCATACTTATCCTTGTGGCAAAGGACATGCGCCGCGCAGTGATACGCACAGGTTATGGGGCAGAGGGCATCCTGCCCGACATCATTTCAGGCAGGATTCTGCGCAACGAAATGTTTCCCCGCTTCAAGGAGGGAGACTACGAGGGCGGAATGCTCGCCGGTGTGCAGGCCGTACACGATATCGTCACCGATCCGGAGGCGGCAGCCGAACTGATGTCGGACGAGGAAGATAATTACGACACCATATCCGCTACCGCCATCGTCAAGACTTATCTTACGGTAGCCGGAATCGTGGCCGTCCTGATGCTGGCTTTCGTGGGACTGATGCTCTGGAAGGATAGCCGCAACAAGAAGATGACCGACTACGAAAAATATCTATCCACCTCGAAATATATGCTGCCGATGCTGATTATCTCTCTGTTCTTCATCGGCATACCGATACTTGGCTGGCTGGTGCTCTGGCTGGTGCGACGCCATTGGCGCGACCACAAACGTCGCTGCCCGCGCTGCCGCACATGGATGCAGAAACTCGACGAGGTGAACGACAACAAGTATCTCACCTACGCCCAGGACCTGGAGGAGAAGCTGAAATCTGTCGATTACGACGTTTGGCTGTGTCCACACTGTGGCGAGACGGATATCTACAGCTTCGTGAACAGAGCCTCAAGCTTCAAGGAGTGCCCCGACTGCCATGCCCGTACTCTGAAGCTGTCGGGCGTGCGCATCCTTCAGGAACCGACCACAAGGCGCGAAGGCGTCGGCGAAAAGAACTACATCTGCCTCAACTGCAACCATACCCATCACGACCGCTACCGTATACCCAAGAAGGAGCAGCCTGTGGTACTCGTGGCTCCCGGAGGGGGCGGACGCGGTGGAGGTTTCGGCGGCGGTGGCAGCTTCGGCGGTGGTTTCGGCGGTGGCATGACCGGTGGGGGCGGCGCCTCTGGCGGCTGGTAAGCCCGGGCAATGAAAAATGAATAATGAATAATGAAAAATTTTCATCGCTAATGAAAAATTTTCATCGCCAGAGCCTAACCGCGATATATCCCGTTTCATCCTAATGAATCCCGATGTATCCCGATAAATCCTGATATATCCCGATACATCGCAATATAACAAACTAAATCTCAATTTTTTAATATACAATAATTATGAAAAAAGGAACATTGACAATCATCATCGTTGTAGTGCTGCTGTGCATCGTCGGCTTCAACGGGTGCTCGACCTACAACTCGATGGTCACAGGCAGCGAGAATGTGGAGAGCGCCTGGGCTAAGGTGGAGGTGCAGTATCAGCGCCGCTTCGATCTTATCCCCAACTTAGTGGAGACGGTCAAGGGCTACGCAAAGCACGAAAGCGAGACATTCCAGAACGTGACCAACGCCCGCGCCGGTCTTACCGACGCCTACAACAAGGCCAAAGGTCTTGAGGGAGCCGACATGAACCAGACCGAATCGTTTGAGAAATACACCGGTGCACAGGCCGACCTCAACAAGGCACTGAGCGTGTATGTCAACGCAGTGCATGAGGCATATCCCGACCTGAAGGCCAACCAGCAGTTCCAGGATCTGCAGGTGCAGCTCGAAGGCACGGAGAACCGCATCTCCACCGAGCGCACCAACTACACCAACGTGGTGAAGGACTACAACATCAGCCTGCGCCGTTTCCCGCGCAACATCTGGGCAGGCATATTCGGATTTGACGCCAAACCGCAGTACAAGGCTGAGGAAGCCGCCCAGTCGGCTCCCAAAGTCAGCTTCTGATTCGCAACAGGCTCAATATTCCGATAAAATCCATCTTCAAGACTTATAAGGCCTCACGCGTAGAAGCAGAAAAAGTTCACACAAAGGCGCAAAGTCCGCAAAGAAATAAATATAAAAAAGTCTTTGCGCTCTTTGTGCCTTTGCTTGATGTTCTTTCTCTGCGAGTCCTCTGCCGCTCCGCGTGATGTTCGAATGCACTTTTATTTAAGTGTGAGCTGTCACTACCTCTTTTTAACAGCCGCCCGGTTCAACATTCTCAACGCGCCAAGCGTTATATTTCATGTTACAACTATATACCGAGATACATGACGAAACGTGCGGCCATATATATTTCCTTACTTCTGCCGGTGGCATTGTCATCGTGCAGACATAAGGATCTTTTCACCGAATCCGCCGGACAGGTGAATGTGGTGTTCGACTGGCGCAATGCCCCCGATGCAGATCCTGCCTCGATGGTTGCGCAATTTTTCGGTGCCACTGACTCTCCCTCCCTGCGGTATATCCTGCAGGGCAAAGATGGCGGAACAATCACCTTGCCGTTGGGCAGCTACAGCGGTATATCGGTGAACGGCGATGACAACGACTGGGTGTGTCTGCGCTACGTCGACGATGTGGAGAATTATGAGACTTACTCCATCGATGCCCTGAACACTGAGGCTTACGGCCTCTCCTCGCGTGCCATTCCCCGTGCCGAGGGCACAGAGCACGAGCGCATGGCGCAGGCGCCCGGGATGCTCTACACCAACCGTCAGGACAATATCGAGCATTACGCCTACGGCACCGAGACCATCACTTTCTATCCCGAGGAAGCGGTGTGCCATTATATGGTGGATATCTCGGATGTGACAAACCTGGAATATGTGAACCGTACGGAAATCGACGGACTTATCACGGGTATGGCAGAGGGATTCAACCACGGAGCAAAATGTCCCACCGACCCGCACGTGACAATGCCCTTCACCCTTCTCGCCAATGCTCCGGAGAAGACTCTCCATGCCGAATTCCTCACTTTCGGCGAATCGCCCCACGACCCTGGCAAACACGTCCTTAGTGTATATCTCTACCTCACCGACGGCACAAAGTGGTACTACAATTTCGATGTCACCGACCAGGTACACAACGCCCCCGACCCTCACCACGTGCATATCGTGCTGCAAGGCATTTCGGTGCCCCACCCCATCACCGACGAAGGCGGCTTCAAGCCCAACGTCAACGACTGGCAGACCGAGGAAATCGACCTCAACATGTAAAATCCTCCACCTGCCCAACCAAGGAATAAAGAAAGTGAAGACTGCTTGATTTGTAGATTTCACTTTTTTATTGTAAATTTGTATGTTCTTTATTTTTGCGAAGCATGATAGATCGTATAAATATTCACAATTTCAAGTCGATAGTTGACCTAACCATGCACTTGGGACGGTTTAATGTGATTGTCGGTCCAAACGGATGTGGAAAGACCAATATCCTCGAAGCTATATCATTTGCCAGTGCCGCTTCACAGAATAAGCTTGATTATGAATATCTTGTCAACCGTGATGTAAGGGTTACAGATCCAAATTTCATGGTCAATGCATTTGAAGGAGATGATGAAGAGATTTCGAAAAAGGAAAATGATGATAAACTGATTTTCATAAGCTTCAATGATGACAAGGGTGAAACAACATATCCGCTGATTTATCAGGAAAAGCAGAAGAAATGGGTCAACTCTACAGATGAATTCTACAGATTGCTCTATTCTATTTTTTCTGAGCATCAGATTACCCTGAGTGAGGAACAATCAGCTGAAATATCTGAGCGGCTTTTCCGACAGGTATTATCCCGAGAGGCACTGATGGAGGCTTTACAGAATCAATTCTCTACAAATACGGAATTAGGTAAATTCTTGATCTATCGTCCATCCGAGCACTTCCTTAGAAAGACATTTGAGACTTCAATCTTCCCTATTGGAGTGCATGGCGAAGGATTGCTCAAATACCTTAAGGAAGCTGCCGCCGAGAAAAATGTTGATATCTTCAATGAAATCAATAACGGACTCTCTTTACTTGACTGGTTCGACGGATTTAAGATACCGGAAAATCTCATGACTGATGAATACCGTCTGTCGATTGGTGACCGATATCTAAAGGACTCTATGCATTATTTCGATCAAAGAAGCACCAACGATGGATTTCTTTTCCTGCTTTTCTATCTCACTCTCTTCAATAGCGATGACTCTCCCTCATTTTTTGCAATCGACAATGTAGAGACGGCGCTTAATCCCAAACTAATGACACGGCTCACTGAATATCTTATTCAACGGAGTGCAGACAAAGGGAAGCAAGTGATCATAACCACTCACAGCCCATTCCTCCTAGATGGACTCAATCTCGCCGACCCAGAACAGCGGCTCTTTGTGGCAAGACGTGATATTGACGGACACACACGTCTGGAAAACATACCATATCGTCAAGACAGGGATATGCGTCTTTCTCAGCTCTGGATGAGCGGTCTTATAGGTGGTTTGCCCGACAATTTCTAAATTTTTCCGGCAATGAGTGTAAAGATAGGTATAGTCTGCGAGGGCATTTCAGATTATAGGGTTCTGAAACATATCACCGAACGCTATCTGCGCGATGAAGATGTCTATACAATTCCACTTAAGCCCAAGGAAACAAAGCAGGGTAAGCAAGATGGATTCGGCTCATGGCAGGGTGTACTTGAATACCTTCACGGTAACGACAATATGCTCATTGAGGCTGAAAGGGAGGGATGCCGGTATGTGATAGTGCATATCGACACCGATGTGAGGGAGCAATACGGCATAAGAGAACAATTCACAGATGAAGCATCTCTTCACAGGGATGTTATGGAAATGATAAAAAAACAAGTGCATCCGGATTTTGATAAGAGTAAACTGATATTTGCCATCGCGATACACGAGACCGAATGTTGGCTCATATCATTTCTTACCAATGACAGGAAGCTATGCGCCAAGACGGACTCTTGTGTGGGAGCTGTCAATCATCTTATCAAGGGAGACGGCTACATCGACAAGGACAACAAAAATGCCGATGGAGCGATACGGGTCTACGAGAAAATCCTGAGAAACAAGAAAAAGTCAAAGGACATCAAGACAGCCTCGCTCCATAATTATGGTTTTTCCCACTTCATAGAGACTCTCGACCGCATCAAGCATATTTTAAATGCCGGTACAGCATGACTGACACACATCCGCTATCCACTCTAATTCAGGAACACGATTCTTCAAAAAAAGTCTTTCTTCTTTGAGTGTAATTTTTAGACAGTTGTAGTTCTTGGAGGTGATTCTTAAGCAAGGTGATAAATAAGCCCGTGAGGGGCAAGGATTGTGGGTAACCCGAAGCATCAGCGGGACCCGGGGCACGGACTATACCGAAAGATTGAGCCTCGGAAGGACGACATTGTGATTTCCTCACCACGTTATCGTACCATGTACGTGGCAATATCATCAGAAACCTACAATCTCTTGGAAAGAGATTGTAGGTCATTACAAAGTTACTGTAAATTATTGAGTATTACAAATTTTTGGATTATAAATATTTCAGATTTTATCTATAAATATATCCATTGTTTTGCTTGATGAAGTTATGTTGAAATATAACTCACTGGATATTAGCAGTCTATATTTTATCGCAATCTCTTTCCAAGAGATACTATAATCATTCGAAAAATATAATCGATTAATATTCAATTGCAATGAAAGCTATCAGACTTATTGTCATGGGTGGTTTGGCTCTTTCACTTATGGCAACGTGCAACTCCTGTGGTTCATCAAAAATCCAAAAAGCATCTTATCCTGAATACACGTCCACCGGCAACAACGGGCCACGCTCCGTGTCGAAAGTGAAAGAGGATCTCGATGAATGTGAATTAGAATCCCTCAACGAACCCGCCAACGAATTCCGCGCATACGCATCCGCCATCGACGAGGACCGCGATTTCGCCCGCCAGCAAGCGGTGCTTTTCGCAAAAGGCGCGCTTGTCGACCGTCTCGAATCAATGGTGCTGAACGTAATGAAAGGCTACCGTGGAAAAGTTCAGGCAAACGGTAAGGCACTGAGCGAGGCTGATATCCGTCAGGATGTCGGTACGATGTCGGAGCGGGTGATTGAAAACTGCCGCATAATCTGCTCCAACCGCTACCGCCTTTCCGACGGCACCTACGAATGCTCCGTATGCGTAAGCATTCCTGCCACAGATGCAGAGAAAATAGCCGGAGCCGTGACGCTCACGGAAGATGAGCGCGCAGGGGTGGAGTTCCACGAGCAACAGTTCCGTGACTCCTACCGCGAGGAGCTTGAACGTTTCCGTCAGCAGCAGAAAGAACGCAGATAATCGCCGTGTCCTATGAAAATCAAGAATTTCGCCATACTCTTACTTTTTCTGATTCTGGCACTTCCGGCCTTAGCCCTGTCGGAAGAAAGTTCCGACAAAACAAAACCCACCTGGATGACATCGTCGCTGCCCAAGCCCAAAAGTAGCGGCTACATATTCATAAAGGCTACAGGTTCGGGAAAATCACTCGAAGAGGCACGTCAGATGGCTCTTGTAAACCTCACTTCAAAACTTGAGCATGAACGAGGCATTTCCGTTAACAGCAAGGTGAGGATGGAGAAGACCGGTTCACGGGACTCAGCCCCGCGGAAGGACCAGCAGTTCGTTCTTGAAGTAAGCGAACAGGGCAAAGTCATAGACATCACCTGCAAGGTAGTGGATGAATACTGGGATCACTTAGCCGATCTCTATTTCGTGACCGACCTATTCACTGTTAACGACAAGACTCAGCCCGACAGCGGAAGCAACCGCGATGATATCCGCCTCACCACATCCTATGGTGCGGCTCCGGTGTTCTATTCCCTTATCCCCGGCGTTGGACAGTTCGTCAAGGGTAGTCCGGTGAAAGGTACCCTATTTCTCGGAGCCACGGCAGTGGGTGCAGGAGCCGTAATTCTTTGCGAGAATCAACGAGCCACTTACGCCAAAAAGATGAAGGAGCGTCCACAACATTTTGATTTCTACCGCAACAAGAAATCCTCATGGGAGACGGGACGCAACGTGGCAATAGGCGTGACGGGAGCCATCTACCTGTGGAACCTGATCGATGCAGCCGTAACCCCCGGTAAGAAGAGAGTGGTGGTAAAACGCCACTCCTACTCTTACGACATCGCCCCCGTGGTGTTCGACAACGGAGCAATGGGTGTAGGCCTCGCAATGAATTTCTAACAATAAACCTTTCATCATAAATTTCAGCTATGAAATTAAATATCAAACTACTATCACTCTTGCTCATAACATTTCTACTAACGATATCTTGTACGGAAGACCCAGAAGAGTCAACTGGTAAAATATCAGGCACGGTCACTGCCGCCCCTCAAGGCATCGAACCATTGAGCGGTGTCACTGTATCTATTCCTGCAACAGGCCAAAGCACTACCACCGGAAGTAACGGTGCATTTCTTTTCAATGATATGCAGCCCGGCAACTATTCCCTGACTTTCACCAAAACAGGCTATAATACCGATACGCGGAATATCACCGTTTTAGCAGGGAACGACAAAAAATGCGATGTCCAACTTTCCAAGGTGATTGAAGAGGCTGAAATCCTTATTAATCCTTCTTCGCTGAATTTTGGCACCACCCAGACTGACATGAACGTTACAATCAAGAACAACGGAAACTCTACAGCATCTTGGGCTATTGACCTCGGTAATAATCCATGGCTTGCTGCTTCACAGCTTGCCGGATCAATACAAGCCGGGCGCACTCAGAGCATAACATTCACTGTGAATCGTGACTATATTTCAGAACCACGATCCGTGATTGTCAATCTCCAGGCTTTCGGCAATTCCTTCCCGATATCAATCTCTTGTGCACCACGCAACGCATCAAGTAACATGATAATAGAACCAACATCGGTAGATTTCGGCATGAACGATACTGAGAAGAACATTACCATCCGAAATACCGGTACTTCATCCCTGACCTGGAGCGCATCAGGCGTCACGTCAGCCGCACTCTCAGTATCTCCCGCTCAAGGAACTGTGGCTGCAGGCGGTAAAGCCATAGTCACTATAAGTCTTAACAGAGAACAGCTTACCGAACCTCTCTCTACCTTTTTTGTCATCACAGACGGCATTAAGGAAGAAGCGATAAATATAAGTGCCAATAAATCAGACGTTACTCCGGATAATCCCGATGTACCAAGTACAGGTACCATTGTGGAGAAAAATAGCCTGTATGCATATTTCCCCTTAAACGGTAATTTCGATGACCTCAGCGAAAATAAAATCTACGCTTATGGTTCACCGGATCCTATTTTTGTAGACGACGGGGTAACACCCAACACCAAGTCAGCCAAGTTTCTTCGCAAAGACAAATCTTCATTTGTCGTAAATGAAGGGCTTATCGACAGTCGTACAATGAGCGTCTGCTTCTGGGTCAAGAATCTTAGCGATGGAACAATATTCTATGTCTCATCGTCGAGTAAAAACGACGGCGGAGAAGAAATGATGTCGTTCGCATATAAGGACGGTCACCTAAAATATGTGATAACCAGATATCACAACCATTACCAATACGAAAACACAGGCAATTTCACTCACAAGGTTATTGAGGATGAATCTTGGCATCATATAGCCTTAGTTTCTGATTTCAATCGTACGAATTATGCCCAAGCCACTACCCAACTTTACATTGATGGCCGCCTGATGGATACCGTAACGGAAGACATTAACCCATTCTCCGAAGCGGAGTCTTCGGGTGCAAATTACGGAACCGGTACAAAATTCATCCTTGGTGGAGAAAACGTACCCAATATGCAACTCGCAAATCTCCGGATTTACGACGCACGCCTTTTATCTGCGGAACAAATCAAAAAAATCTTTGACGCAAAACAATAACCGATATCAATTTACATTAATAAACTCAAAAATAAACTCAAATCTATGACATTTAAGAAATATCTTATCGGAATATCAGCATTACTAATGATATTCGGTACTACCCTCACCTCATGTGAAAAAATTGATGAGTTGCTTGAATCAGATGATCAAAAAGAAGAAAATCCTAAAGAGGACGAGCCTAACAAAGATGATCCGGGCTATGATCCAACTGTACCTGACAAAAATGGGTTCGTTGCCAGCCGAGGCCTTTACGCATATTTCCCCTTTAATGGAAATCTTGATGACGTATCAGGTAACGAAGTCTATGGATATGGTGCTCCTGAGCCGACATTCAATTCAGGCCTTACCACAGGATCCAAGTGTGCCCAATTCTCAAGATCCGCCAAGACAAAATTTGTAGTAGGCGAAGGTCTTATAGACGGTCGGGCAATGAGTATATGCTTCTGGGTAAAAGACCTTGGTGACGGTATGATTTTCTACGTCACTTCAGCAAGCAAGTCCGACGGAGGCGAGGAGATGATGACTTTCGCTTATATCGACGGTCACCTGAAATATGTGGTAAGCAGATATCACAATCACTATCAATATGACTACATTGGCAATTTCACACACAAGGGGATTGAGGATGCCAATTGGCATCACATTGCCTTAGTCTCGGATTACAACCGAAGCAATTATTCAGCTGCGACATCACTACTCTACATTGATGGCAAGCTGATGGATACGGTCACTGAAGATATTAACGTGTTCGGTGAGGCCGAATCAGATCACAACTATAATTCCGGTACTAAATTTCTACTTGGTGGAGACAATGTACCCAACATGAAAGTTGCAAACCTGCGTGTTTATAACAATAAGACACTGACAGCATCCGAGATAAAAGCTATTTACAACGCCAAACAGTAAGCCTCGGAATCAAAAGAAGATGACCAACCAATATTGAAAGATTGAATTCTTTACAAAATACTGTAATTACAATATTCAATGAAAAATCTAATTAAATTTCTTACGCTCATTTTGTTGCTGACGGTAATTCCTTTGGCTTCATGCACTGAAGATCCTGAGGAATCGATGGGCTCAATTATAGGAAATGTAACAGAGTCGCCGAAAGGCACTGAACCGTTGAGTGGCGTAACGGTGTCCATCACATCCACCGGACAGAGCACTACCACCGGAAGCAACGGAGCCTTCTCGTTCCAGAACATGGCACCCGGCACTTACTCGCTTCAGTTCTCTAAATCGGGCTATGTATCTAACTCCAGGTCGGTCACCGTAGTGGCCGGCGGCGAGGCCAAGTGCGACATCCAGCTCACCAAGGAAGTCGAGGAGGCGAACCTTTCCATAAATCCTTCTTCGCTGAATTTCGGCACCACACAGAGCGACATGAACGTGACCATAAAGAACAACGGCAATACCACTGCCACCTGGTCCATCGACCTGGGCAACAACCCGTGGCTGTCGGTGTCACAGCTGGGCGGCTCTATTCAGGCCGGACGCACCCAGAGCATCACATTCTCCGTCAACCGCGATTTCCTTTCGGAAGCCCGCTCCATCGTGGTCAATCTTGAGGCTTTCGGCAACACCTTCCCCATATCCATCTCATGCGCTCCCAAGAGCATATCCAGCGAGATGACTATTGATCCTATGATCCTGAACTTTGAGTCGGGCGTATTTCAGCAGACATTCACCATCCGCAACACAGGTACCGGCTCGCTGAACTGGAGCGCCAGCGGCCTGACCACCGAGGGTCTGTCCCTCTCCGCCTCCCAAGGCACCGTGTCGGCAGGAGGTAGCACTGTAGTAGTCGTAACCGTCGACCGCACCATAATCACCACCGACCTCATCACCACATTCATCATATCCGATGGCCTTAAGGACAAGACCATAGTGGTAAACATCAAGAAATATAATGGCAGCAATCCTGACAAGCCCAACGATCCTAATAACCCTGACAATCCTGGAGACGAGACCGATCCCAACAAGATTGTTGTAGCAAATGGATTGTCAGCATATTATCTATTCAATAACAATTTCGATGATGCTGTAGGTGAATTCGACGGTTTCGGAGTGAAAGATCCTACATTCGTATCAGGAATATCGGAAGAAGCTGTACAATTCTCAAAAACAAAAGAGAACGCTGTTGAAATCCCCTACGGAATGATCAACACCACCTCCTTCACAATCAGCTTCTGGGCAAAAGGACTTTCGGATGGATTAATCTTCTACTCTAAATGTTCCGACAACAATAATCGTTTTACACTCTCAATGTATAATGGAAATTTGAAATTCATTTGTACTGTCGGTAATAATTCTTATTATAAAGATTATACAAATGAGAATTTCAACTTTTCACACAGCACGATTTCTTCTAATGAATGGCACCATATAACTATTGTAGCAGACTATTCGATTACACAAAAAGATTATTGGGTTTCCACTTTGTATTTGGATGGCAAACGGTGTGGTTCGATTTCAGAAAAAAGATCCATTACTACTGCTTATGATTCAGAAACCCAGTATCCAAATGCTTTTGTTATCGGAGGAAAAACCTCATACGGGGCAAGTACTTATTCTCCCTACTCTCTCGTATGCCCCAATTTCGCAATGGATGATCTCAGAATCTATGAGTCACGGTGTCTCACTGCCTCAGAGATCAAAGAGATCTACAATGCCCGCCAGTAAACTGACACACAAACTTAATATAGTTCATCTACAAAAAATATGCATTTCAAATTTATGAATACATATTGTCAAGGATGAATTTGCTCCGGGACTGGCATAGACCTACTATACTTGACAGCAAGTAATGTTTAATCCAACAACACTTGCTGTCAAGTATTATAAAAATGCCTTTCTAATTATACTCGAATATTTCATATTATACCTCTGATCACTCAAGAGTCCTCTCTGTTATTGCACATAAGGGGATATACATCAAATTTATTTATACCAACCATAAAATAAGATTACTGCATGAATGGCATTAAGCTATATGTCGTCTTGTCAATGCTTCTTTCAATATTACTTTGGGGATGCGAACAAGAAACGGAGCACCATCAATCTCAAGATAACAAAACTATAGCGACACCTACAACTATCGTTAACCTACGAACCGGTCCAGGTAAAGGATACAAAATAGTCAAAGGTCTCCATCCAGGAGAGAATCTTAATATTGAAGAAAAAGAATACGGTGATTGGGTACTTGTTTCAACTGATGACGGTCAGTCAGGATATGTCGCATCAGAATACATCAAGATTATTTCATTCAGGAACGTAATTGACAATGTTGAGACTAATACCACAAATATCCCTGATATGGACCTTAAAAAATCCGGCATGTCTGGGAGTGATGTTCGTTCCTTCTTTACAAGATACATGGATTTTATGACCTCAACAGGCGGCTTTGTTGTGACAGGCTGCATATTATTCCTTCAAATTTTGTTAATCCAGTATTTCCGCAACAAATATGACTACATGCTTACCGGCATAAGAGAACTTACTCAAACCAGACCTGCAGTATTAGCAATAATCGTCTCCTTATTTCTAACAATATTTCAAAGCATAGCAATATTTTTAACGCGTCATGGAGCAAGTGCGCTGGATTTCTATTATATCCTTATGTTGCTTTCAACCGGTCTGGTGATGGCCGTTGTTCCTTGGCGTATAAGGATGTCCGGTCTTAAGAAGCATTCACAACATTTCAGCTACAAAGGTGATTCAAGAGCATCATGGGCCACAAAACTCGGAGCATGGACATGGTCGATATTGTTGATTCCAATTGCAATAATATTCATTCAGCATTCAGGTTACGGCAATCATAAAATTTTCGACAACTCTTCATTCTGGTCCATGCTCATAAGCATGTCGGTTTTTACACTGATAGCTTGGCTATTTTGCAGATTCTTTTGGACATACGTCATCATCAAGCATCTGTTGACATCAATGAACTCTACCATTCTTGGCATTTTCAATATAGTCCTGATAATCGGCATTGCAAGATATGAATATTTTGCCTGTGACGAATCCTTTTCCGGGATAAACTATGCAGTATCATTGTATCTACTGGTTTTATCTGTAATAATTTACGGTGGAGCAATGCTTAAGACCGTAAATGAAAAAAGATGTTCCAATTGTCACTCATTCGATGGGCAATATTCCCATACTACTGATTTAGGGCATTCAGACTATACATACAGGGAATGGGAATCTTGCGGAGATTCAAACATAAGACCAAAACACCGGGATGCCATTATATCAGATGCTCAGCGCCTTGTAAGCACCACGAAAAGAACCCACAAATGGAAAACACACCATGTTTGTCCTGACTGTGACAATAAATGGGAAATTGAAGATCAATCAAACGAAACAGTAGATTCACATACTGTAAAAAGGAGCTGGAAGGAAACATATATCGAATGACAAAAATACACAAAAACTAATCTTACTGTTATGTCAAAAAAAATCACAACATCAACACAGCGCACTCTTCTATATGCCCTGATGTTATTTGGAATTTGCAATCTGCTCTCATCTTGCTCAAAAAAAGATTATCCGAAAGGAGAATGGACACTCGACTGCGGTACGGTGAACACCGTCTATGGAGACTACCAAATGATTCATACAATCAATCTCGACCTTGAGAAACCGACAATACCATACGAAGATGACATAAACGACAAAACACTGATGACATACGGCACTTTTGATTTCTCAACTCATCGACGAGTTTATGAAGGCTATATTGATTCTGTGTGGGAGATTTCGAAAGACGTATATCTCCTCCATTCCTTTGACCCCAACTGGAATCACGAATCTTATGACAGTTTGCGATATGATCCGGAGAATAAAACATTAACCTACGTGTTTGGTAGCGATATGCTTTTTGTACCGAAAGAGTCGGATTCCACCGCAACAAATGGTTATGCTGAATCACGAACCAAGGAGAACAATCCATTGGTTACATGGATTGTAATCGCTGCGGTCATACTGCTCATCCTTTGCATCGGTATCAAATTCAGCGGAGAATACGATGGTTGGGAATTTGCAATTCCACTCGTAGCTGCGATAGCCATCCTGATCTCTATCGTAGGGTATGACGTGGTGTTCCTGGGCAAAATTCCGGGACAGCTTGAACTCCGTCCCTCTGATGGAACATCGGCACTATTGATTCTGTTTGGTTCGATGATCGCAGTAGCATTATCATATTTCTGGGGCATCAACATCATCCGGAATGGACTTGCCGACGAGGGCTATTTCATACCAATAGGGTGCGCGAAATGGGTGATGGGGTTGCTTACGCTGGATATATTTGCCGGCATGTTCTCAGATTTTAAAATATTCCGCAATATGTCGTCAGATTTCATTGGAGCCATTACATTCAAAGCAGACATTGAGCAAGGTTTACTGGCATGCTCAATAGTCCTCGCAATCTTGCTGACGATAATCCAGATCTTTCAATTCTACAAGCGTTTGGATCCTAAGATTGCAACAATCGCCTCCATACTGTTTCTAATATTTGTAACCGGAGGTGTTGCGATGTGTGTGAGCTGCATACCGATGCTCGTAATGACAATCATTATATTTGCAGCTGGAAGCTTTTTGTTTCACGCTCCAGAGAAATTCTTTGATTCGGCTTCTGAGTCCCAACCTACTGCACCATCGGTGTCCAACACTCCACAGGAAATTTCGTTTATCGAGCCTGGAAGCATTGCTCCAACCACGGCAAGTCGTCTTGTAGGTAACATATACCTTACCTCCGACGGTCGCAAATTTAAAAAGGACGGGGATTCTGTAGAGCCTTATGAGCCTTAATCATGATGAATCATATTTACACAATATCTCAACTCCGGTGCAGTTCGCTGTAGAAATAGACAGCTAACTGCACCCCACAATTAATAAAATTATAATAAGCAACGTGAAACATTATCTCATCCTCATATTAGCGGCTGTCTGCCTTTGCGCTGATTCCTTGACGGCACAGACATTCGAGGAGTTCCGGCAACAGAAGAAGGCGGAATTCGACACTTTCCGAAAGGAGAAGCAGACGGAGTTCGAGCAATTCCGCCAACGGCTCAACGAGGAATATGCAGCCTTCCTCAATTCAAAATGGGAAACATTCAAGGAGGAAAAACCACAGCAACCACCGATCAAGCCGAAACCAGCCACCCCCATGGCGGCAAAGGACGATCGGGGAAGCGCACCGGGAAAGCTGCCGACCGGCAAGGTGGTGCAGCCGACTCCGAAGATTCAGGATGTGCCCGTCACTCTGCCGCGACCATCAGACACAAGGAAAAAGTATCCCGTCAACTTTACTTTCTTCAATACGCCCTGCGGTATTGACCAGTTCGACACATCGCTTTTATCCATATCCAATACCGACAACTCATCCCTGAGCAAAGCCTGGAAACGTCTCACTGCTAACGAGCAACTCACACCGCTTGTCAACGACTGCCTCCGACTGCGCGAGGACCTGCAGCTCTGCGACTGGGGCTATCTGCTGCTCGTGGAGAAAGTGGCTGCCACACTCTTCCCCTCATCCACCGATTGCCAGGCATTCCTTGCCGTGGCTGTCCTCAACCAGTCAGGTTACGACTGCCGTATAGGGATACGCGCCGGGCAACTTGGCATAATGTATCATCCCGGCCATACAATCTATGGCCAGAACAACTGGATCATCGACGGCAAGAACTATTTCCTGCGCGGCAAAATCTCCACCATCGATGCACCTCTGCAGAGCTACCACGGCGACTACCATAAATCGCCGACCCCCATCCGGCTCAACCTCGACAGATATCCACTGTTCACACCCCGGGAAGACTCCCGGAGCAATTTCACATCGGCTTCATGGAAAGAGGCCCCGCCATTCAGCGTCGAGGTCAATCCGTCGGTGATGGATTTCCTCAACACCTACCCACTGGTCGACTGGCAGATCTACGGCACGGCCGCAGTCAGCCCGGCGCTACAGTCGGTTCTGTGGCCTGTGATGCAGATCCTCACCGAGGGAATGGGCGAACTGGAAGCTGTCAACCTACTCCTCTCTTTCCACAACTATGCCTTCAAATACAAGACCGACGGCGACCAGTTCGGCAGGGAAAAACCTTTCTTTTTCGACGAGAACTATTACTATTCCTTCAACGACTGCGAGGACCGTGCCATAATGTTCGCCAAGCTTGTCAACTCCATTCTCGGACTCGATGTGGTGTACCTGAAATATCCCAAACATCTGGCCACAGCCGTGTGCTTCTCTCCAGGCACACCCGTCAACGGCACTTACGTAGAAGTCGACGGCAAGAGATATTATGTGTGTGATCCCACCTGCATAGGCGGCAAGGCAGGATTTCTGGCTGCCATATTCTCCACCTCCGCCCCCGAAGTGCACAAGATCAGGCAATGAAACCTTTCCTTACGATAATCCGCAGTATGAATGCCACGGCGAAAGCAATGGCAGTGACCGTGTTCGCACTGCTGTTCTCGCATGTCGCCGTCTACGACCTCTCATCGGTGTCGTTCTTCGCACCGATGGAGAAAGCATCCGATTTCCGTTTCAGCGATTTCTACACCATGGTGGCGAACGACCGCGCCGTGCGCAGGCTCGACCCGGATATAGTGATAGTGGCTGTCGACAGATGCAAGCGTGCGGATATCGCAAGGACTCTCTCCGACATTGATTTCTGCGATCCTGCGGCCGTGGGCATCGACATTACATTCTCCCCGCCTTCCGACCCGGACACCGATCCTCTTATCGACGCCCTCGCCTCATGCCGGAATCTGGTGATGCCGGTTGAGGTCAACGAGGATTCCTCCAGGGCATATTCAGTGGAGCACACCTCGTGGTATGATTCGGTGGTGGAGCCGGCGGGCGGATATGGAGCCGTAAACATACAGGGCGATCAGGAATCAATGACCACCGTGCGTGAGTTCAAAAGTTTTTTCCCGTCCTCAGGCGGCGACACCATAATGTCGCTGCCCGTAGCCTTGGCCACGATCATGAAGCCAGGGTCAAGGCATCTGCTGGAGGCCAGACATAATGATAATGAGGCGATAAACTACTGCTCGCGCGATTTTGAAATCCTCAGGCCCGAAGAAATCCTTGAGGAGCCGGAGAGAATAGAGGGCAAGGTGGTGCTGGTGGGAAAGCTCAACGATGGAGCGGACATGCATCCCACGCCGATAGGCAATTTCACACCGGGAATCATTATCCAGGCTCATACCATAGCCACTATACTGTCGGGCGACCTCACCCGCCGCCTTACCCGGATGGAGATCTATCTCGCCGCTGCCATGCTGTGCTTTTTCACGGCATGGCTCAACATCAGGCTGAAGCAATCGCCCATCGGGCCCCTGACAGTAAGGATCGTGCAGATCCTTCTGCTCTATCTGATGATCCTTATCGGCACCAGGGTGTATATCCGCTGGAATATCGACCTCAACTTCTCTTTCGCCATTCTCACCACCACCATAAGCGTGGCGGCGTGTGACATTTTCGACGGGATATTTGCAGAAAATGCGCTTATTGACAAATTTAAAAATTTCTATAAAAGGATTAAAAGATGAGACGTAAAGCTTTCTTAAATCTTATGCTCGTATTTATTCTTTCACTGCCATTTCCGGTGGGTCTGGAAGCGGCCTTGAAAGTGTACAGGATCGACGGAAGCGTGAAAATCAAGAGGCCTTCCGGGCTGACCCCGCTTCAGCGCAGGGATAATGTGACGGCATCTGATCTGCTGGTGATTTCCAACGGCGGAAAGGTGGATATTTTCGATTCGGACACACGCAGGATATTCTCCTCGACAGGAATCGGCTCCATGACAGTGGAGAATCTTATTGCCAACGCCGATGTGGATGCTTCGGAGGTGACACGTGCCACCAACAGAAAGGTGCTGGATGCGGTGAGAAACAATGGCAGGGCAGAAAAGGATAAATTCGGTGGCAAAGGAGTCTCCCGACATGAGACGGATGCCAACATCAACGGACTCATAGCCCTGCCCGAGGGCGTGACGTATCTGTCATACCTCATGTCGCTGTCGCCGGATGATGATTATGACGATTACAATGACATCGTGCTGATGCGGCGTAATTTTCCCGACTCGGACGATTCTTTCAATTTCGCCGTATTCAACACCCTTGAGGACCCGCTCTATTTCAACATAATCGACCAGAGAACCGATGGCGATATCACAATGTATTTTCCTGTGAATCCGATTGCAGGTCCACGTGGCGCGACTGTAGTGGAAGAGTACCGATTTCTGGATCCGGAGGATTCTCACGGATACATTGTCGTAGCTTCCGACAAGGACTTCACCGCCGACGACATCCGACGGCTCCTCGACAGCTCCTGCTCTCCCGTCAGCAATTTCTATTTCTCATTGCTGAGGATCTGACCGTTTTTTTGAAAGAACTTGAAAAAACAGTATTTTTTTTGTTCGGTACAGGAAAAAATGCGTAAATTTGCACATTATGAAAAATACTGTAAAACACTCGATCATGGGAGCAGCATATATGCTCTGCTCCCTCAGCGGATACGCTTATGAGCATTCCGGCAGTCTGCCTGTGATTTATATCAATACCGAAAAGGAAATAGTCGACAAGGCCCAGGGGTATGTCAATGCCTCATATTGGCTTGAAAACAACGGCTGCCCCGTCGAGGCACTCGGTTCGGAGGCCGAACCGCTGCCTCTGGAGGTGAAGGCACGTGGCAACTACACATGGATAGCCTTTGATAAAAAACCATATAAGCTGAAACTGGGCAAAAAGACCAAGCTGATGGGCATGGAGAAGAACAAGCATTTCGCATTGCTCGCACATGCCGACGACCCCACCGGTTTTTCACGCAATATGGCCGGATTCGAGCTCTCCCGACGCCTCGGCCTGGCATGGACACCGGCCGACAAGCCTCTGGAAGTTTACCTGAACGGAGACTACAGGGGACTATATTTCCTCACGGAGACTATTCGCGTGGATGACACGAGGGTGAACATTTCCGAGCAGAACGACCTGTCGGACGAAAGCGTGGACGGCGGTTGGCTCGTAGAGATCGACAACTACGACACCGACCCACACATCACGGTGAATGAAAAGGAGTCCAACTATCCTATATGGTTCACATATAAATCGCCCGAGGAACTCACACCCGGCCAGGAGGCTTACCTACAGGCACAGATGGAGGCAATAAATGAAGCCATCTTCGACTCCGACAAGACATCGACACGATGGCAGGAACTGATCGACATCGAGTCGGCCGTGCGTTTCTACATCGTGCAGGAGATTGTAGACAATTACGAGTCGTACCACGGCTCATGCTACCTCTACAAAGATAAAGGAGAGGAGAGCAAATGGCATTTTGGTCCGGTTTGGGATTTTGGCAACGCGTTCAACCGCGATGACGGCCACAAGGACAAGTTCGTATGGGAAGAACCCAGGTTTCACCAGGTATGGATCGGCGAGCTCTATAAGTTCCCGGCTTTCCAGGACAAGATAAAGGAGGTATGGAAGGATTTCCGTGACAACGGTTATCCCGGATTCGAAGAGTATATGCTGGATTACGCCGAAGCCATTCTCCCGGCACAGGATGCAAATTTCCAGCGCTGGCCACAATACGGCAATTCCAACATCAAGGACATGATTGAAACGACGATTGAGAATGTGCGCGAAAGCATGCAGTGGCTGGACAATAAATGGGGAGACAACAAGACCGAACCGGACGTGCCCGGACCCGGCACGGGCGACGAGCAGCCCGAGCGGGATATTGTGTATCTGCGCGGCACCCTGAATGACTGGGACACCAGCCTGAAGATGACCGAGCTGCCCGACGGAATGTACGAGATCTCAATGTCGGACATTGCCGACAGAGGATATGAGTTCTCTTCCGGCGGCCAGTTCAAGGTGGCCACGGAAGACTGGTACACAGTAGACCTCGGCGCCCCCGATGCCAACATGACTCCCGTCCTTGGCATTCCTTTCCCATTGATCTTCCGGGGAGCCAACATTATCGTTCCCGATGGGCTGACCGACTCCTACAAGCTCATACTCAACGTCAAGGACAGCTTCCTGACATTCGTAGAAGTCTCCGGGGTAAACGATATCACCGTAGATGACGAAACTCCTGAGATCTATACCGTCACAGGGCAACGTGTGGATCAGATGACCCATAAGGGAGTGTACATCCTGCGTTATTCCGACCATAGCGAGAAAATAGTGAAATAACAGCCGCAGATATATCATGTGACAGCCAAGGGTGGCTTTGGCTAAATTAAATCATTGCAAAACAGAGACTATGCAAAAAACAAATTGCATGGTCTCTGTTTTTTTGCGGCATGAAAGGAGAAAGGCAGAGTACTTTTTGTGGAAACTTTGTTGACGTTTTGTCAAAAAAAATCAAAGTATGAAAAAGCAAAATCCTCTTAAGTATTGTTATAGATATGTAACCATTTTGAAACAGCAATAACAACAAAAAAACAAGACACTACTATGAAATCTACATTACCCTTGATATTAGCTTCAGCTATCGCAACCACAGGTCTCATGGCTTGCTCGCAAGAAGATGTTATCGACACCACTCCCGACAGACCGATAAGTTTCCGCCCGGCCATCAGCACACGCGCCACTGAAATCACCAATGCCAATATATCGGCCATCAAGGTCGCCGGTTTCATGGGCGATGCCGTGTATTTCGACCCCCTGGATTTCAACAAAGGCACCGACAACTATTTCACGTCCACCCCAACCTACAATTGGCCCGGCGATGATACCGAACTCGCTTTCTACGCCTACGCACCTACCTCGATGACAGGCGTGACCCTCTCTGCCGACACCAAGGACCTTAAGGGATACGCTCCGGATGCCAATATCGCCAACCAGCTGGATTTCATAACCTCCTACGCTACAGGAAAACGCTCCGTCAATGAGGCAAGCGGTCTTGAGCTAACTTTCAACCACCAGCTCTCTCAGATCGAGATCCAGGCTAAGGCCGACAACGCCGCCTATACTTTCAAGATTTCCGGTGTCCGCATCGGCCAACCCGTGGCATCAGGTGATTTCGATTTCACATCGTCGAAATGGACCCCATCCACCGACAAGGCAATATACGAGGAGACGTACGATACCCCGGTGACACTCACCGCAAGTCCGGTGAGCGTGATGGGTGCGGAAGGCAACGCAATGCTTATCCCGCAGCAACTCATAGCCTGGGATCCCGAGACTGATGCCTCCAATGCCCAGGAAGGAGCTTATCTCTCCGTTAAGCTTCAGGTAAATACCATAGCCGGTGCGCAGGTGTATCCTTTCGCCTCCAACGCTGACTGCCAATGGGCAGCAATACCAATCAGCACCAACTGGGAAGCAGGCAAGAAATATATCTATACCCTTGACCTCTCAAGCGGAGCCGGCTACGTTGACCCCAAAGATCCTGAACCCGGCACTCCCGTGCTCGGCGGTCCTATAAAATTCACAGTGAATGTGCTCGACTGGAACGCTCAGAGCGAAGACCTGCCCATGACCACAGATTAAGTTATAAGTTATAAATAATAGTGAATAAGTGAGCTCTCTTCAAAAATCACTTATTCACTATTCTCTTATTCACTATTACTTATCAGTTAATAAGTGCAGCATCTAAAAAATTCACTTATTCACTATTCACTATTACTTATTACGTATTAAGCGTGAAATCTTCTTTCACATACAGAATATCTATGCTGTCGGCGTGCGCTGCCGCACTCATGGCTGCAGGGTGTACCGACGACACCTTTGACGCCTCTACGTCTGCCTCACAGAGGGAGATACAATTTGAGGTGCGCATAAATGACACATGGAATCATGGAGAAGGCGGATCGAGAAGCACCGGGGAGAAGCCGCAGCCTCTCGTGCTCTCCGGCGTGTCAGGCACGCTGTATCTGGTGCCCTCGCAAGAAGAAAAAGAGCACATGAGCCGCGGAAGCGTTATAGGGGATGATGACATGGATGCCTTCGGTGTGTTCGCCTCCATCGCAGGAACCGGATCAGGACCTGACTATATGTACAATGAGGAGGTGACATCAGAAAACAGCTGGGCACCGTTGAAACCATATCGGTGGCCAGGACTGGGAGAGCTGCATATCAACGCCTACGCGCCTTACGTGAGCGAACCGAAGGCGGAGGGTATCACGTCGCTGCCGGCCATTACCGAAACAGGCAACCTGAAAATTACCTATAAGGTGCCGGCTAATGTCGATGAGCATGAAGACCTGATGTGGAGCACTCCGCGCGATGCGTCAACATCGCCTTGCGACATCACCTTCAACCATGCCCTCACCGCAATACGTTTTTTCTCAGGCACAGGACTGTCGCCTTGTACCATAAAGGAAATCAGCATCAAGAATGTCCTTGACGAGGGCACTCTCAATCTCGAGACCGGCGAGTGGACCGACACCACCGGCAATGCGACATACACCATTGCGCCACAGGTAGAGCTCGCAGCTGCCGACGGTGATACATACGTCGCACCCGGCACTCCGATTGCCTACGGCGACAACACGTTCATCTTACTGCCGCAGAAGCTTGGGGAGAGAGCCTCCATATCTGTCTCAATCGAAATCAACGGAAAAGTCACTGTGCTTGATGCCGCCCTCAACGGACAGGAGTGGCAGGCGGGGAAGGTACTCAATTACCGCCTCTCCACCACCCCCGACCAACAGACCCTTGAGCTGGATGTGACAGGTACGTTCCACTCCAACTATTATCTCGGCACCGATACCTTCTCGGTGAAGAGCCGACTCATTGACGGAGGATCAAGCTCACCGGTGAAATGGACAGCCGAATTTGTCGATGATGACGGCAACGTGATCGACCGTCCGCAATGGATCGTGGATTTCCCGACATCGGGCACCGGCGACACCCACTGCAGTGCCACCACCCGGCTCCAGGATCCTGATTTCCTGCAGCTCAGTCCTGAATCGCAGATATTGCAGGATGCGTCCGACATAAACACCACCAGCGGACATACACCCTACAACCTGGCATCAGCCTCAGGCGACGCCACAGTGGAGAACACCGCCAACTGCTATGTGATCAACGCTCCGGGCAAATATTCCATCCCTCTGGTCTATGGCAACGCCATAAAGAACAGTGCCGCAAATTCGGGCGCATACATCTCCACATCGCACAACCGCGGGGCTTTGAAGACATTCGTCAACCATCTGAACAATGGCATCACCGATCCCTATATCTACAACAACACCGGCTGTACGCCCGACAGCGCCTCACTGCTGTGGGAGGCCGAACTGAACCTGGTGCAGAACGTGTCGCTCTCCGCCGACAAGAAAAGCCTGACTTTCGATGTCCCACACAGCACCATCCGGCAGGGCAACGCCGTGGTGGCCGTGCTCGACGCCAATGGCTCGGTGATGTGGAGCTGGCATATCTGGGTGACCGACTATGTGGCCGGAAGCGGAACGTTGGGTGTGAGTGTCTCCGGAAAATCCTATGGCATATACCCCCGCTGTCTGGGACAGGTCAACGGCGGAGACATCACTGATTTCAAGCCTCGAAGTGTGAAGGTGCGTTTTTCACAGACGGATGTGCCCGAAGGGATGACTCCCCTCCAGAAGGTCCTCGAGTTCACCCAGAACGGAATCACCATCAACAAGGGCGACCGCTATACCTACTACCAGTGGGGACGCAAGGATCCGATGGTGCCAGATGCCGAGGAGTGGTACGACGCCACGCATCAGGAGATACGCACCATCACACAGATGGATGTGGAGACCGCCCTACCGGCCGGCATGTCACTGGAACAATACTGGACTCTGGATCCTCAGGCATTCTGGACCAGCGGACACGACTTCAAGTTCACGTACACCAACCTATGGAACACCAACCTCTCCACCTCCTCCCCGGTGAAGACGGTCTACGACCCTTCGCCCGTAGGCAGCATGATGCCGATGCGTACCGTATACCGCGAGATCACGACAGGCACCATCTCCTACAACGACGGCACATCATCCGTCAAGGAGGGATATTATATCGTAATGCCTGACGGCACATTGTGGTTTCCGGCATTAGGATACCGCTCCGGGGCAACGGGCACTACCACAAGCTCGGGCACCATAGGTGAATACTGGTGCTCTGAGGCTGTAGGATCTTCCGATGGAGCTGCCTTAGTGCTTAACGGTGCTTCGAATCCAAAAATGACAATCGAGCAGGAGCCCCGATCGCATGGTTTCGGTGTACGTCCCATGCTCGAACAGTAGCCGGGCAAAAGAAAGCCGGTCCATTTTCACAAATGAGCCGGCCTTATCATTTATTGTTTAATTTTTCACAAAGGTAGATAAAAATTACCCCCCCCCAATTATTTAACACTCATTAACTTTTTATTTAAATCGGGATATCTTCCCAGCGGACATAACTATCTGAAATTCATTTATCTGTAGAGACGCGGCATGCCGTGTCCGCATGATAGACAGTTGTCGCATAATTTATGGCGGCGCTAAGCGGACGCGCCATGGCGCGTCCCCACACTGATAATCAATATATTACATGATGTTTGATACCTGAATAGCTACACTATATGCCCGTCAATTTGTTAAATGTATTTAAATTGTAGTATTTTCATATTAAAAAATTATGTTGTTAAACATATTATTTATAACTTTGCATCAGTTTTTCATGGTATTAGATTTAAGGTAAAAAGATTACACGTCGTGATGACGGGTAATTTTTTTTGTACCTGTCTCATCACACCAAAAAAACGGCGGACTGGTCTTCATATTACCAGTCCGCCGTTTTTTTCGCGCCTTATTCGCCCCAACTATTTGCTGGGATGATATACTTCCTGATTCACGGCACGATATACCTGCTTTTTATTAAGCATCACTATTAGATTGTGCATATTATCATCCGAAAGTCCACCCTGGGCTCCGATATTCTGCATACGGTTGGCGAACGTACGGGCGAAATTTGCCATATTGCTTGTCACACCCTTGTCAAGCTCGATAGCCATCTCCACACGCTTTGAGGGCGAGACTGTCGTGGCCATGATGTTCTGCAGTTCCATGGTGAGATACTCGAAAGAGGCATCGCTGAGGGCTATCACACGGGCATAATCCTCCTGCGTGAAAGGTGCCTTCTTGATCCACATCTTCCACAGCTTTGCAGCCTCGGTATCGTCATAAAGCGGATACTTGGTAGCGACATACTCCACACCGCCGGCAACGCGTTTACCACTTGATTTAGTTTGTGCCCCGGCAACGAGCGGAAGCAGCAAGATAACAAGAACGAGAGATCTAATAGTTTTCATTGTATTTTTCATAACTTTTCGCAAAGGTACAACATATATCACCAATATCAAAACAAAAGTCAAAAAAAATTTACAATTTTAAATTCCTAAAATGGATTTCATGGGCGAACCACACGATCACACAAAGCCCCGCAATTACCAGCAAGCATAATACACACCTTATAATCTGATATTTACAATATCACACCTCAAAAATCATCTCCGGTCATTTTGCCTGATGCGTCCAGCGCTGTTTACAAATGTATAATCCGGCCGTCACCCGGCATGTCAAAGCCAATGCAGGCCCGTTGACCACAAAATTCAAAAAATTTCCATTTTTTTGAAAAAAAATTTGCACAGTAAAAAAAAAGGTCGTAACTTTGCAGCGCAATTCAGCGATAAGGGCGGTTAGCGCAGCTGGTTTAGAGCATCTGCCTTACAAGCAGAGGGTCGGGGGTTCGAATCCCTCACCGCCCACCACTTAGATAACATATCGCTGAAAAGGCACCACCATCGGGCGGTTAGCGCAGCTGGTTTAGAGCATCTGCCTTACAAGCAGAGGGTCGGGG
>CAYZPI010000040.1:0-27042 GCA_964480085.1 uncultured Bacteroides sp.
AGGCCACGATGATGGCGCCAAGCGATGTATATGAATATTTCTGGCAGGACAAAGGAGGCTTCGACGTGCTCAAATTCGTATATGACACAGAATATGGCAAAGGCGGCCCAGGCGGCGAATGGCAATGCCCCACAGGAGCATTGAGCGTGAAGCACCTTTATGGTAACGCCTTCGACCACGAGAGCGCTCTCGGCGTTGCGGCGGGACGCATGGCCAACGGTCTCGCCACCCATATCCTGCGCCTTTCCGACCTTTACCTGATATATGCCGAGGCAGTGCTTGGCAACAACGCATCCACTTCCGATGCATCGGCCGTGGCCGCTTTCAATGCAGTGCGCAGCCGAGCCATTCCGGGCATAACTCCTCTGACATCCATCACATTTGATGATGTATGGAAAGAACGACGCCTGGAACTGGCCATGGAAGGCGACCGTTGGTATGACTATGTGCGCCTGTCGTATTACGATCCCCAACGTGCCATCAACGAGATCAAGACTCAACGCCGCAACTCCTACTGGAATCTCAATCCTCTCTTCAAATATTATTACAACAACGGAGTGTGGGATGTGCAGAAATCAGCAGAATCAGAAGAGAGCGGCGAGGCAATGTATGACAGCACAACAGATGCACCAAACATCACAGAGGACAGCTTCACCCTACCCTTCCCCACAGAAGACGTGGTGTTCAATCCGAATCTGCTCGACCCTGCCGAGCATGTGGATGTAAGAACCACATACTCTTTCTAATCAACGCATAATTCAGAAAAAGAATGAAATACTATAGATATAACAAAGTCGGATTCGGAGCAATGGCCGTGATGCTCGCAATGAGCGTAGTATCGTGCGAGGATCATCCCGACCAATTCGAACTTACATCTGGCAAGCCTGTAGTGAAATACATCAGGGTGTCAGATCCCGAGAAAGCAGATTCATTACTCACCGGTGCCTTCATGGACAACCTGATATGCCTGGTTGGTGACAACCTCACGTCAATCCGGGAGATGTACTTCAACGACAAGAAGGCCGTACTGAATACCAGCTACATCACCGACCATACGCTGCTGGTGAATGTGCCTGGAGCCATCCCTGAGGTCGTTACCAACAAGATTTACATGGTGACAGCCGACAACGACACGGTGGACTATGATTTCAACGTGCTGGTGCCAGGACCATCGGTTCGCGCGATGAAATGCGAATGGGCCAAGCCCGGCAGCATAGCCACCATTATCGGCGACTATTTCATCGATGACCCCAATGTACCGCTCACCATTTCATTCGCAGGAAATGTACCCGTCACCGAAATCACCGATATTCAGAAGACACGTGTATCGTTCGTCGTTCCTGAAAACGCTACTCCCGGCTATCTGAATGTCAGCACAATCTACGGAACGGGGCGTTCGGCATTCCAGTTCCAGGACAGCCGCAACATGCTCTTCGACTGGGACGGCACTCGCGGCGGCCTTGCCCTCGGACTCGGATGGCGCGACGGCAGCAAGCTGCTCCGCACCCCCGGCGATGACGAATGGGAAGCACTCGACGGCAACTACATCCGCATGGGTAACGATGCACTTGACGGTGAGATCGGTGCCACATGGGCAGAGGATGCTTACTGCTTCAACTACTGGCCGGATCCGGCAAACGGATATGAAGAGCTCTCCTCACGTCCCGATTTCGCGGAATATCTCGAAACATACGGGATGGAGAACCTGCAGATGAAATTCGAATGCCTCGTACCCTCCTCGGCTCCCTGGAGCTCTTGCGCCATGCAGCTGATATTCTCCGGCAACGACAATGTGACCTACAACTCAGCCACCAACGCCTATTACAGCGACACCACTCTGCCCCGCGGACTATGGAATCCCTGGCAGACAACAGGCTCCTACGACACAGGCAACGAATGGGTGACAGTGAGCGTACCACTATCCAATTTCATCTACACCCATGAAGGCGGCGCAGCCGGCTCACCCTTAGGCAAGGGCAGCATGACAGGTCTGACATTCTTCGTATGGCACGGTGGTGTGGCCGGTACGACATGTTCGCCATACATCTGCATCGACAACATCCGCGTGGTACCTATCGAATAATTATTAAAGCGAAAAAAGATGAAACTTTATAAAAAATTGTCGACATATATCCTTATCGGTGCGCTGTTGGCCACCGGCATAGGATTCACTGCCTGCTCGGATGACAAGGACGAGTTCGGCACAAACCAATACGTTGGCGGGGGCGTACATCTTAACGTGTTCGGTCCTTCGCCCGTGGCCCGTGGGGGTGAGCTTCGCTTCCTCGGCTCGGGTATGAACCAGGTGACCTCCATCGAGATTCCCGGATGTGACCCCATCACCGATATCCGCGTAATCAGCGATGATGAAATCCGCATCACCGTGCCCCAGACAGCACAACCGGGCAATGTGGTGCTGAAGTTCGCCGATGGCAGCATCACTACCAAGACGATGCTCACCTATCTCGAACCTATCTCCATCGACAGCTTCTCGCCTGAGAGTGTGCTGCCCGGACAGGAAATTACCATCAAGGGAGAATACCTCAACCTGATCAAGGAAGTGATATTCGCCGATGAAGTGACAGTGGCAGAAGAAGCCTTCACATCGCACTCTCGCAATGAGATAAAGGTAGTGGTGCCGGAAGAGGCACAGACGGGCAAGTTCATCATCAGTGATGGAGCGCCCGAGATTCCCAACTGGATTTATTCAGACACAGAACTTACCGTAGTGCTTCCGTCGGTGGACAAGACAGCCGACCTTACCAACGCCAAGCCCGGCGACGTGATCACCATCGCAGGCAAGAACCTTGATCTGGTGCGCACGGTTCTCATGCCTTCGGAAGAAGAGGTAGAGTTCACAGTAGCCGACAATAAGATCACTTTCACTTTGCCCGACAATGTGAGCGATGGTGCAGTGGTTGCAATTCCGGCCTCGGGAGTAAAAGTGGCAATCGCAACAATCGGAGTGGTAGTGCCCACGGAAATGGTAGCAGAACCCGCAGAGGGACTCCGTGCCGGCGACGAGCTCAAGATCAAGGGTGTGAACATGGACATGGTATCTACCGTGAACTTCCCCAATGTGGCAGAAGCCGTACAACCCAGCACAGTGGAGCCCACCTACATCACCGTAGTATGGCCCGAGATGGCACAGAGCGGCGAGCTTACCCTCAACCTCAAGAGCGGCAAGATAGTGACCATCAATGCCTCGACAGCCAAACCCGAGGTGACTGGCTTCAATCCCAACCCTGTATCGGCAGCAGCAGAATTCACGATGACAGGTAAGAACCTCGACCTTGTGAAGGAAGTGATCTTCGGCGACATCCATGTTGCAGTAGAACCTACAGCAGCCGACCAGCTTACCTTGACCGCACCCGCGACAGCAAGCACCGGCAACCTGACGCTTGTTATGGCCAACGGCGAGACAGTGGAGACAAGCCAGCTTGCCATCGATGCTCCGCAGTGCGCCTACATCGCCGAGGTCCTTACAGAAGAACTCCATGGTGCAGAACTGATGCAAGTGAAGGTTGTAAACGGTGACAAACTAACCGAAGTACAGGTGAACGGCGAGACCGTACAGCACATCATCAACGGTGAGTATCTATTCATCCTGCTTCCGCAGACAGCATCGGCAGGTTCGGAGATAAAGCTCATCTCTACCAACGGTGAGATAGCCTACACTTACGACGTGATTCCCGCAACACACGTTGAGAACGTGATCTGGAGCGGTGCTTGGGAATGTGCAGGATGGGGCGGCAACCAGGATCTCGCCTGGGGAGGCTTCGACTGGAGCAGCGTACCGGCTGGATCGACACTCACAGTGTTCCTCACACCGACCGTAGCTGATGGCGAATGGTGGTGCATATCGTTCCGCCATGGCGAAGGTTGGGGCAATCTGCCCGGCAACGTAGGCGCTCAGATCGACATGCCAGCCGGTGGAACAGCAAGCATCGAAATGTCGCAGGAAGTGATAGACGACCTTGTGGCCAACAATGGTCTTGTGCTCACAGGCACAGGCTATATCATGACCAAGATTACCATATCTTACGACATATCGCTTGAGCAGACCCTCTGGGAAGGCGAAGCCATCGCCGACAACTGGGACAACCAGCCCTACCTACTCTCCGATGCGGGTCTTGAACTCGCAGAGGCAGGAGCAAAAGCAGGTCAGACAGTGTATTTCTACATGACACCTCTCGACAGCGACTGGAAGGTTGAGATTCTGGAAGGTCACTGGGGACCGAGCTACGGAGCGTTCTGCGCATTCGGCTCAGACACAGAGAACGGTAAATTCACAGAATACGACCTCTCTGCAAATGGTGGCAGAATCGGTATAGTATTGACACAGGAAATACTTGACAAAGCCCTCACACAGCAATGGTGGGGAGGCACATTCCTGCTCAACGGCGACAATATCAAGTGTACGAAAGTGACACTCGACTAATATCACTGATTATCACAGGGGATTACCCTCAGGCAATCCCCTGTGATTCTTTTTTTCCATCACGATACGACAATGGACAGCTTAACAAAAAAAATCAGCAAATACCTGCTCCTCCTCACCTGCATATTCAGCGTGGCATGTGGCAAAGACGGCAATGAACCGGAGCCAATACCTGCACAATCAAAATTGATACTGCGCACACAATCTATAGCTGCAGATGCATCGGTAGATGCTACCACCACCTCCTCCATCATACTCTCCTACAACAACCTCATAGAAATTCATGATGCCTCGGGCATCACGCTCAACGACACAAAGACAAATGCCTCAGCCAGCGGCATGGACCTGACCATAGATCTGAAGCTGGAACCATGTAAAGACTATACACTGAAAATCGCCGCCGGCGCGATAGCCGTGAAAGGCAACGACAAGGCAAGGTCGGAGGCGAAGACCATCATATTCAACACCCGCTACGGGAAAGACCCGAATGTTGACCCGAACAAAGATGTGGCAAAGACACTCGTCAACCCAAAAGCCACCAAAGAGACAAAAGACCTCTACAACCTGTTGCTAAGCAACTACGGCAAGAAGATATTCTCCGGTACCATGGGCGGTGTGGCTCTGGAGACCGACTATTACGATTTAGTGGCAAAAGGCACCGGCATATCTCCGGCCATAATAGGATTCGACTTCATCCACCTCGGTTGGTCACCTGCCAACTGGATTGACTATACAAAAATCGACAAGGTGAAAGCAGCGTGGGAAAGCAACCATATCGTGTCGTTCTGCTGGCACTGGAATGTTCCAAGCAAAGAGGAGAACATGGGCAACGCCTCCACCTACAATGCCAAGAACTATTTCAGCGTCCGAAAAGCTCTCACTCCAGGCACATGGGAAAATGATTTTATCAACAAGGACATTGAGAAAGTGGCATCTCACCTCAAGATGTATCAGGATGCAGGCATTCCGATTCTCTGGCGACCGCTCCACGAAGCCGCAGGCGACTACAAGTGGGGAGCTTGGTTCTGGTGGGGAATGGATGGAACCGAGGCTACAAAAGAACTATGGGTGTATCTCTACAACAAGCTCACTAATGAATACGGACTGAACAACCTTATCTGGGTGTGGACGATGCAGTGCTCCGATGAAGGAAAACCGGCAAGCGTTGACAAACTCAGGGCCGCTTACCCGGGCGACGAATATGTCGATATGGTAGGCGCGGACATCTATCCGCAGAAGGTGGGCGAATCTACCAACGCCCAGTTCAACCTGATGCATGAAGCAATCAACGGCAGGAAGATGCTCACGCTCAGCGAGGTGGGACTGCTGCCCGATTTCGAATCGGCAGAGAAGGAAGGATGCCTGTGGTCGTACTTCATGCAATGGTACGATGATGATGCCACCCAGGAAGGCTATCAAGCCGGAGTAAGCCTGTACAACACCATGGAGACATGGAAGAGAGTCATGAGTCTGCCAATTGTTCTAAACCAACGATAGTAACCAATCACAACACAAAATAAAATGAAATACGGATATTTCGACGACGCAAACCGCGAGTATGTGATCACCAACCCACAGACTCCGTGGCCTTGGATAAATTATCTCGGCACCAATGACTTCTTCTCGCTGATATCCAATACAGCGGGCGGATATGCCTTCTACCGCGACGCAAAATTCAGAAGAATCATGCGTTACCGTTACAATGGAGTGCCTATGGATGCCGGCGGACGATATTTCTACATCAAGGACGGCGACACTGTGTGGAATCCGGGCTGGAAACCATGCAAGACTCCCCTTGACAGATACGAATGCCGCCACGGCATGAACTATACCCGGATTACCGGAGAGAAAAACGGAATCGAGGCTTCCGCACTGTTCTTCGTGCCATTAGGAATCAATGCGGAAGTGACGAAACTGAGCCTTACCAACAAAGGCACGGAGGACAAGACGATAAAGCTGTTTTCGTTCATAGAATGGTGTCTGTGGAACGCTTCAACGGATATGGAGAACTTCCAGCGCAATTTCTCGACAGGTGAGGTGGAAATCATAGGCTCCACACTCTACCACAAGACCGAGTACCGCGAACGCCGCAACCACTATGCCTTCTACCATGTGAATGCTGACATAGACGGATTCGACACCGACCGAGAGGCATTCCTGGGAATATACAATGGATTCGATACACCGCAGGTGGTAGAGGCAGGCAAGCCCTCGAACTCCGTGGCCCACGGATGGTCGCCCATCGCAAGCCACTACCTTGAGATAACCCTCAAGCCCGGCGAGACTCGCGACCTGGTATTCGTGATGGGATATGTCGAGAACCCGCAGGAAGAAAAATGGGAGAGCAAAGGAGTGATCAACAAAAAGCCGGCACTCGAAATAATAGGTAAACTCGACACCACGGATAAGGTGGATGAAGCCTTTGGAAAATTGCGCGAATACTGGGACAACCTTCTCAACAAATTCACCCTTACCGGACTTGATGAGAAAGTTGGAAGGATGGCAAATATCTGGAACCAGTATCAGTGTATGGTGACATTCTGTTTCTCACGTTCGGCATCGTTCTTCGAGAGCGGCATAGGACGCGGAATGGGATTCCGCGACTCCAACCAGGATCTTGTGGGATTCGTACACCAGATACCCGAGCGGGCAAGGGCAAGAATCATCGACATAGCCTCGACACAATTCCCCGACGGCGGCTGCTACCACCAGTACCAACCCCTGACCAAGCGCGGCAACAACGACATCGGCGGCGGCTTCAACGACGACCCTCTATGGCTCATCTTCGGCACTGTGGCCTACATCAAAGAGACAGGCGATTTCTCGATACTCTACGAACCTGTGCCATACGACAAAGAGCCGGGAACGGAAGTCCCGCTGATGGAACATCTGCGTGTGTCGCTTGACCATGTGGTGAAGAACCTCGGACCCCACGGACTGCCGTTGATCGGCCGCGCCGACTGGAACGACTGCCTTAACCTCAACTGCTTCTCCAACGACCCGAACGAATCGTTCCAGACCACAGAGAACAAGACCGAGGGCTCGAAGGCAGAATCACTGATGATAGCCGGACAATTCGTGGTATGCGGAAAGGACTATGCCGAGCTGTGCGATGCCATAGGCGAGAAAGCTGAGGCAGACCGCGCGCGCCGACTGGTGGGTGAGATGGAAGAAGCCATCAAGAAGGACGGATGGGACGGAGAATGGTATCTCCGCGCCTACGACTACTATGGTCGCCCCGTGGGAAGCGATAAGAACCCGGAAGGCAAGATATTCATCGAGAGCCAGGGCTGGTGTACGATGGCCGGTGTGGGACTCGAAGAAGGCATGGTGGAGAAAGCACTCGACTCCGTAAAAGAGCGTCTGGATTGCGAACACGGTATCGTGCTCAACAATCCGGCATTCACAGAATACATCATTGACTACGGCGAGATCTCATCCTACCCCGAAGGGTACAAGGAGAACGCCGGAGTGTTCGCCCACAACAACCCGTGGGTGATAATAGGCGAGACGGTGCTTGGACGCGGCGACCGCGCCTGGGAATACTACACCAAAATATGTCCAGCTTACACGGAAGACCGCAGCGAGCTCCACAAGGTAGAGCCCTACGTGTATTGCCAGATGATAGCCGGCAAGGATGCCGCACATCCGGGCGAGGCAAAGAACTCATGGCTCACCGGCACGGCAGCCTGGAACTGGTACGCACTGACCCAATTCATCCTCGGCATCAAGCCCGGATACAAGGGGTTGGTGATAGATCCGTGCATTCCTAAAGACTGGGACGGATATACCGTGAACCGCCGCTTCCGCGATGCGGATTATGAAATAAAGATAGAGAATCCGGAGCATGTGAGCAAGGGCGTGAAGAGCGTGACGCTCAATGGAGCTCCCCTTCCCGACAACATCGTGCCCACCCAACCGGCAGGGTCAAAGAACACGGTGGTTGTGACACTCGGCAATTAATGCCCTCTCCACGTTAATATTTCAGATAACAGAACTTTCACTAAACATCGAAACTATTCATAAATGAGAAAACTAATCATGATAGCCACTGCCGCCACCATCATCACCACAGGATGTGGCGGCGCAGGCTCAAACAAAACCGAAGCGGAGGCAGGGACAACACGCACCGACAGCATCCTGATAAAGAGGCTTCAACAGCTGCAATCCGACGGCAAGATAGCCTACGGACATCACGATGACCCGTCGTACGGGCTTCGCTGGCGCTACGAACCCGACTCATCGGACGTGAAGAACGTAGCAGGCGACTATCCGGCAGTGTTCAGCTTCGACCTCGGCATGATAGAATGGAACGCAGACAAGAATCTCGACGGTGTACCCTTCGATTTCATGCGCGAGCAAATCATAGCACATGACTCCCGCGGAGGCATCAACACCATATCTTGGCATCCACGCAACCCGCTGACCGGAGGCAATTCCTGGGACGTGAAAGGCGACAGCGTACTGCCACGCGTTCTGAAAGAAGGCGCACTCAACGACACAATAAAAACATGGATAGGAAATGCCGCCGATTTCATAGCATCGCTGAAGACAGCCGACGGGACCCCCGTGCCTGTAATCTTCCGACCCTGGCACGAGCACACGGGCGAATGGTTCTGGTGGGGCGTTAACCACTGCACACCCCAGGAATACATAGACCTGTGGAAACTCACCCGACAGATATTTGACGAAAAAGGAATTGAGAATGTGGTGTGGGCATATTCGCCAGACAAGAGCAACTGCATGACAGGGGAGGACTATATGGAACGCTATCCGGGCGACGAGTATGCCGATGTGTTCGGAGCGGACGTGTACGATTTCAGCACCGACCCGACAGACAGCACATTCACCAAAACCGTGACACGCATGCTCGACATAGCCACAGCCGAGGCAGAGAAGCATGGCAAAGTGGTGGCACTGACAGAGACCGGACTTGAAGGACTTGGATACAGCGAATGGTACACCCAGAGGCTCTATCCCGCCATCAAGGACTATCCGATTGCATATCTGGTGGTGTGGCGCAACGCACATGCCGATGACAAGGCGGGACATTTCTACGCACCCTACACCGGACATTCCTCCGCCCCCGATTTCGTGAAATTCTATAATCTTGACCAGACAGCATTCCTCAACGACCTTAAGAAATGATGGATTTCCAACAACGTAAACAGATGGTGCTCGACAAGTACGAGCAACTGATATCGCGCAAAAACACGCCTATCGAAGGCAACGGCATATACGAACGCTACGTGAACCCTGTGATAACAGCCGACATGGTGCCTCCAATATGGAAATATGATTTCAATCCTGCCACAAATCCCTATTTCATGGAAAGGATTGGCATCAACGCCACCCTCAACTCCGGAGCCATGAAATTCAATGGCAAATATGTGCTGGTGGTGCGTGTTGAGGGCAACGATCGCAAATCATTCTTCGCCGTGGCAGAAAGTGACAACGGAGTGGACGGATTCCGCTTCCGCAACCATCCCATCACCATGCCCGACACCGACAATCCCGGCACGAATGTTTATGACATGCGCCTCACACGGCATGAAGACGGCTGGATCTACGGGCTCTTCTGCGTGGAGCGTCACGACGATTCATGTCCCGCCGACCTCTCGGCGGCCACAGCATCCTGTGGCATCGCCCGAACAAAGGACCTGGAGACATGGGAGCGCCTGCCCGACCTGAAATGCACGACCCAGCAGCGCAACGTAGTGCTCCACCCGGAATTCGTGGATGGGAAATACGCACTCTACACCCGTCCGCAGGACTCCTTCATCGACACGGGCAAAGGTGGCGGCATAGGCTGGACGCTGATCGACGACATAACCAATGCTGAGATCACACGTGAAGAGACCATTCTCGACGAGCGCATATACCACACCATCAAGGAGGTGAAAAACGGCGAGGGTCCCCACCCCATAAAGACACCAAAGGGTTGGCTCCACCTGGCCCACGGCGTGCGCAACTGCGCATCGGGATTGCGCTACGTGCTCTATATGTACATGACAGCCCTGGACGAACCATGGAGGCGCATCGCGGCTCCCGGCGGATATTTCATGGCTCCGGTCGGGGAGGAATATATCGGAGATGTGATGAATGTGCTGTTCGCCAACGGATGGATCGCCGACGAAGACGGCAAGGTGTACATCTACTATGCATCGTCAGATACAAGGATGCACGTGGCGACCTCGACTATCGACCGCCTTGTGGATTACTGCATGAACACGCCACAGGACGGACTCACCACCGCCGAATCGGTGAAAACCCTCAATGCACTCATCGACAAAAACCTCGAATACAATGGCAACAAATAACACGGCTAACCTGAAAGAAAAAATCGGCTATGCCTTGGGCGACGCAGCCTCCGGCGGAATCACATGGAAGATCATGTCGATAGCTTTTCCGCTTTTCTTCACCAACGTGTTCGGTCTGTCGTTCGCCGATGCAGCTGTCCTGATGCTTGTGGCCCGACTGTTCGACGTTGTGACCGACCCTTTGATGGGCAGCCTTGCCGACCGTACCCAGAGCCGCTGGGGCACATATCGTCCGTGGCTGCTTTTCTGCGCCGTACCTTTCGGCGTGGTGTTCGCGTTGCTGCTCTATACACCCGATTTCGGACCGACGGGCAAACGCATCTACGCCTACACTATGTATCTGCTGATGATGGTGATGTACACAGCCGTTAACGTACCCTACGGATCACTGTTAGGCGTAATGACCGATAACGACCACGAAAAGAACCAGTTTTCCGCCTTCCGCATGGTTGGCGCCTACGCCATGGGCTTCATCACCCTACTTTCATTCCCCTACATTCAGGAGATGATCGGCGGTACCGAAGAACACCAGTACGCCATGATAGGTGTTATATTCGGAGCGCTGGCCACCATCATGACCCTCGCCTGCGGCTTAATGACCAAAGAAAGGCTTAAACCCATAAGAGCCGAGAAATTCTCAGGCAAACAGTTTGTTGACCTTTTGAACAACAAGCCCTGGATATGGCTGACCACCATAGGTATCCTCACCAATTTCTTCAATGGATTCCGCTATGCTGTGGCCGGATATATGTTCGACTACTGTCTTGACGGCGAAGTGACTTTCGGCAGCTTCATAATCAACTACACGGTATTCATGGCGTTCGGCGAGATCACCTGCATGATTTTTGGAGGAGTTTCACCGGCGTTCACAAAGAAGGTTGGTTCGAAACGGATGGCTTTTACCTGGGCGGCCTTGATATGCATGGTCACCTCCCTGATATTCTTCTTCATCCCTATGGAGCGCAGCTATATCTGGATTATGGTGGCTGTATCTATGCTGACATCAGTGGGTGTGGGTATTTACTCGCCACTCCTGTGGTCGATGTACGCCGACGTAGCCGACCATGCCACTGAGAAATTCGGCACATCTTCTACAGGCCTCATCTTCTCCTCCGGCACCATGGCACAGAAATTCGGCAGTGCAGTTTCAGGATCGCTGATCGCCCTGTTCTTAGGTCTGGCAGGAGCCAACATGATCCAGGATCAATTCGGCAACCCCATGATCGATCCGGCATCCATCACCGACACAGTACTGACAATGGTATGGTCACTGTTCTCAATTTTCCCGGCCGGGATAGCTCTCGTGATGGCTATCATGGCCTACCTGTTCCCAATCAAGAAATGATATGAAGGACCGGATGAAGAGGGAGATGGAAGAAACCCTCACCAGGAATATCCTCCCCTACTGGATGGAGAAGATGGAAGATCCGCACGGTGGCTTCTACGGAAGGCGCGATGGCAACGACAAGCTCGACGCGACGGCTCCCAAGGGAGCAATCCTGAATGCCCGCATCCTCTGGACTTTCTCGGCTGCCTACCGGGTGACAGGCAAGCCTGAATATCTTGAGACAGCCACGAGGGCAAAGCGTGAGATCATAGACAGATTCTATGACAAGGAGTACGGAGGCATCTATTGGAGCCTTGACGCAGAAGGCAAGCCACTCGACACCAAGAAACAGTTCTACGCCATTGGCTTCGCAATCTACGGACTGAGCGAATACGCCCGCGCCACAAGCGACCCGGAGGCTCTCGACTACGCGATCCGCCTCTTCCACGACATAGAGAACCATAGCCGCGACTACGATAAGGGAGGCTACCGCGAGGCAATGACACGTGATTGGCAACCTATTGATGACATGCGCCTGAGCGACAAGGATGCCAACACATCGAAGACGATGAACACCCACCTGCACATCATCGAGCCGTACACCAACCTGCTGAGAGTATGGAATGATACCGAGTTGCGTGAGGCTACCACATCTCTCCTGGAGCTGTTTTTCGACAAAATCGAGGCGTCGGGGAAAAGAGGACATCTCGGACTCTTCTTTGACGATGACTGGCACAGACAGGACGGCATCATATCCTACGGCCACGACATCGAGGCATCGTGGCTGCTGCTGGAAACAGCGCAGGTGCTCAGTGACAAAGCACTTCTCGACAAGGCGATGGCACATACCGGACGTATCGCCGAGGCTGCCCTTGAGGGACGCTGTGCAGACGGGTCGATGGTGTACGAGCGCCACGAGTCGGGAGCCTACGACAACGACAAGCACTGGTGGGTTCAGGCGGAAAATGTGATCGGACAGATGTACCTGTATCTCTTCCACGGACGCGAGGACATGCTCGGTAAAGCTTATCAAAGCTGGGGCTACATCAAGGACAATATCGTGGACCACGAAGGAGGCGAGTGGTTCTGGAGCCGCAGCGACGGAGTGGTGGACCGCAGTCAGGACAAGGCCGGGTTCTGGAAATGCCCTTACCACAACTCAAGGATGTGCCTGGAAATCATCGAAAGACTTGGCTAAAAGCCTTTCGATAATCAGAGCTGAAGCACTGATACTTATACGTAAACATTCTGATCAAATGAAGGCGCTCTGTAGGGCGCCTTCATTTTTACAATTTTGTTACAAAGCGACGATTTTTATTCAGGGGGATTATTTTTTTATATATTTTTGCCGTAACAAAAAATCATTCACATTTCAACAATGAGACCGGCGGGAATACGCGGAAATATTTTGATCATCGACGATGATGACGAAGAAGGGAAAATGCTACGCCAGAACCTGAAATCGGAAGGTTACAGTGTGCATAGCTTCAATTCCATAGGCGAAGTGGACAGATCCACTTTGACACAGATGCGTATGGTGATAGTGAATGCCATGACCCATGAATTCACAGGCCTGGATTTACTGTCGGAGCTAAAAGGGAATCCATTGACAGAAAAGATTCCCATCATGCTATGCTGTGTGCCGGAGAATGAGGAAGTGATCCTGGACGCTTTTGAACTCGGAGTAGATGATTTCGTCAAGAAACCATATTCATTACGGGAGATGAGAGCACGCATCAACGCCGTGCTCCGAAGATATCCTTTCGATCCGCCTTCAGAGCAGAATGAAGAGGAGACGGCCAACAGCGATGAGATCAGGCTAAGTCATCTGGACCTGAGAATCAACACCACCACCAGAGTAGTTGAATATCTGGGAAATCACATACCGCTGACAAAAACTGAATATTCAATCTTCGAGTTCCTGATAAAGAACAGCGAGAATTTCTATACCCGCGACCAGATATTCGCTGAGATATGGAAAGACGATTCGTCGGTGAACGTACGAATCGTCGATACAAATATCTCGCGACTGCGCAAGAAACTCGGAGAAGCTTCGAAATGCCTGATCAACAGGTATGGTCTCGGCTACGCCTTCCTGGAAAAAGGAGGTTAATCCGTCAGCTCTCGCCCCATCGTTTGCGCAGAGGATAGCGTGTGGAGTGAAGAAGGATTCGAAGCGAAGTGTTATAGGTGAAATATTCCCAAATCCAGTTAAGAAGAACGTTCGCCTTATTGCGCATACCCAAAATTGAAATCAAGTGGATGAACATCCACACCAACCAGGCGAGGAATCCGCCGAGCTGCAGGTGAGGAAGTTCGGCGACCGCAAGGTTGCGTCCTACCGTAGCCATCGAGCCTTTGTCCTTGTACTTGAATTCCTTCGTGAATTCACCTTTATTGATTTGCCTTGCGAGCAACTTAGCCTGTTGGATGGCTACCTGAGCCAGCTGCGGCAGACCGCGCGGATAGCGTTCGTCGGGCATATACGCAATGTCGCCTACGGCAAAAATATCCTGCTGCCCTTGCACACGGTTGAAGCTATCCACCGGGAAGCGTCCGCCGGGGGCTGTCTGCAGATTTTCGCCAGCGAATTTGAAAGACTGAGCCGTGATACCGGCAGTCCAAATCAAAAGGGAAGTGAATATCTCGTCGCCATTGTTGAGATGCACGATGTTCTCGCTGTAGCTGCTCATCAGGGTATTTAGCCTAACTTCCACCATCAGCTTGCCTAAGTATGTCTTTGCTTTCATTGATGATTCCCTGCGCATGGTGGACAGGAGGCGATCGGCACCTTCAAGAAGAATAATCCTTACATTGTCGGGATTGATGGTGGGATATTCACGAGGAATGATATCACGTTTCATCTCGCCCAATGCTCCCGCCATCTCCACACCAGTTGGACCGCCGCCGACTACGACAAAACTCAGCATCTTGCGCTGCTGCTCCTCGTCTTCGATAAGGGCAGCACGCTCCAGACGGTCGAGCACCTCGTTGCGGATACGCATTGCCTCGGCCGCAGACTTCAGGGTGTAGACATATTTTTCAAGGTCATCGTTGCCGAAAAAATTATTTTTGGCTCCGGCAGCAAAAATCAGTTTGTCATAGCTGATTTTCTGGAATTGAGTGGTGATGGTCTTGGCGGCTACATCCACCTCCTTTACCTCACCAAGACGATAACGCGCGCCACGTGCCCTCTCCTTCCGCATCTCCCTGCGGAAAGGAAAACAGATATTGCTTGGATCGAGTCCACTTGATGCAATCTGATAAAACAATGGGGGGAAGCTATGGAAATTGTTCTTATCAACCAGGATGATGTCGAATTTATCCTTGTCGAGTTTTTTAGCAAGATTCAATCCGGCAAACCCGCCACCAATTATCACAATCCGTTCTTTTTTCTGGTCATTCTCATTCATAGTTTGAAACGTGTTGGGGTGTGTTTTCTAAATTCTATTATTATATAGTAGATAACAAAGTTGTCTGTGGATAGTTTGATGATCAATCATGACTCATGGAGAAAATCAATCCACGGATTGGATGGGCGGACGCGATGAATCGTGTTCCTGCATTAATGTCCAATATGTTATGTAATGCCTGATGGCTGATTTGACATTATGTACGGCAATTTTTTATTAACTATTGTTAAATGAAGAAATATTTTTTAGGAAAGCTCTTGCAAATGTTAAATTAAAATGTTAATTTTGCACTTGTTTGTTAATTTTAAAAATTTCGAGATAAATTCATATCTGTTAAACTTTAATAACCTAAGGTTGTTAACATAACAAAGGTTAACAAGAATCAATATTACAAGACACACAACACGAGATAAGAAAAATGAAGAAATCAACGATATGGATATTGGCTATACTGATGGCGACAGCGTTCATCGGATTGCTCTGGATGCAGATTTTCTATATGCACAATATGGTGAGGATGCGGCAGGGACAGTTCTCCGAGGCAGTGAAGCAGAGCCTCTACGGGGTTTCGCTCAGACTGTCGCAGGATGAGGCACGCTATTTCCTTGAGGAGAATGTGAGCGAGATGTCGACATCCGCCATCTATCCCCAATACTTAGGCAGGAGAATCACACCAGCCGGGGTGAAATACTCGGTGACAACATCATCAGGACTTGAGGCGGATCTCACCATAAAGGGCGACCCCAAGGAAATAACACGTATCAGCACATCAAACACACCCGGATTGACCACTTATCAGGATGCCAAGGATGAGCTCCGCGAACGCTATCTGATGCAGAAATCGATTATGGATGATGTGATGATCAACATAATAAGCCAATCCAGCAATCGCTCGATCTATGAAAGAGCGGATTCCGCAACGGTAAGCAAATACCTCAGGCAGGAGCTTGACACTATGGGACTGAAGATTCCATTTGAGTTCGCTGTGGTGAACCGTGCCGGCACAACACTCTACAGCACAGCCGGATTTTCCAACATACCGGCGGGTGACTACAACGAGATGTTCGTACAGACACTCTTCCCTAACGACCGCAGAGACAAGCTGGTGTTCCTTAAGGTGCACTTTCCCACAACGAATGACTATATCTTCTCGTCGGTGAAATTCATGTATCCTACCATAGGATTCACTTTCATCCTTCTGGTGGTGTTCGTAGTGACGGTGATATTGGCATTCAGGCAGAAAAAGCTGTCGGAGATGAAGAACGATTTCATCAACAACATGACTCATGAGTTCAAGACCCCGATATCATCGATATCCCTGGCAGCGCAGATGCTCAACGACCAGACGGTGAGGAAATCGCCCACGATGCTCCAACAGATATCAACCGTAATCAACGATGAGACAAAGCGTCTGAGATTCCAGGTGGAGAAGGTTCTGCAAATGTCGATGTTCGACCGCCAGAAATCGACTATGAAGCTTGAGGATGTCGATGCCAACTTAGTAATATATAATGTTGTGAATACATTCAAGCTGAAGGTGGAGAAATACGGCGGTAAAATCACGGCTCATCTCGATGCGATGGATGCAATAGTGAATGTGGACGAGATGCATTTCACCAACGTGATATTCAACCTTCTGGACAATGCGGTGAAATACCGCAGGGACGAAGAGCCGCTCCATCTTACTGTAAGCTCAAGGGATGTATCGGGTGATAAACTTGAGATAACCATCACAGACAACGGCATAGGTATCCGCAAGGACGACCTGAAGAAGATCTTCGAGAAGTTCTATAGAGTGAACACGGGCAACCGTCACGATGTGAAGGGCTTCGGACTTGGCTTGGCATACGTGCACAAGATAGTGAACGAATTCGGCGGTGAAATAACAGCTGAAAGCGAATACAATGTAGGAACAAAATTTATAATATTATTACCACTCTCTAAAAATTAAAAATTATGGAAGACAGAATGCGTATCCTCCTGTGCGAGGATGATGAGAACTTAGGGATGCTCCTGAGGGAGTATCTTCAAGCCAAAGGATTCAATGCCGACCTCTTCGCCGACGGTGAAAGCGGATACAAGGCATTCCTTAAAGGCAAATACGATATATGTGTGCTCGACGTGATGATGCCCAAGAAGGATGGATTCACCCTTGCCCAGGAGATTCATACCGTGAATTCTGAAGTACCCATCATATTCCTGACGGCCAAATCGCTCAAGGATGATATTCTCGAAGGATTCAAGATAGGTGCTGACGACTACATCATCAAGCCCTTCTCGATGGAAGAACTGGTGTTCCGTATCGAGGCTATCCTCCGCCGTGTGAAAGGCAAGAAAGGCAAGGAGATAACCATGTACAAGATTGGCAAATTCACATTCGACACCCAGAAGCAGGTGCTGATGATTGACGATAAGGTGACCAAACTTACCACCAAGGAGTCGGAACTGCTGAGCCTGCTTTGCGCTCATGTGAATGAAATTCTTGAACGCAATTTCGCGCTGAAGACTATCTGGATCGACGACAATTACTTCAACGCTCGCTCGATGGATGTCTACATCACCAAGCTCCGCAAGCATCTTAAGGATGACCCCTCAATCGAGATCATCAACATCCATGGCAAGGGCTACAAACTTATCGCCCCCGAAGCCGATGGCACAAGATAATATGACCAAAAGTTGAAAGCCGCCCCCCGGGCGGCTTTTTTACTTTTGGACTAAAAAATCTAAAATTATTTATTTTTCGGGATTTTTTTCTCATATTTGCAGATTATTGAAAATATTTTTGAAATGAGTAGGAAAAGAAAAGAACTGCCCGTACTGGAGGGTGTGCATATACATGATGTTGGAGCCGAAGGAAATTCGGTGGCGAGAGTGGATGAGATGGTGGTGTTCGTGCCTTTTGGAGCACCGGGCGACGTAGTGGATGTGAAGATCGACAGGAAACGAAAATCGTACGCCGAGGGGCATATCGTGAGGATGGTGAAACCGTCGGAGGTGAGAGTCGAGCCCCGGTGCGAGCATTTCACCATCTGCGGCGGGTGCCGGTGGCAGCATCTTCCCTACTCCATGCAGCTGAAATGCAAGCAGCAGATAGTGGAGGATGCATTACGCCGCATCGGCAAGATAGATATTCCGGAAATCACTCCTATCAAGGGGTCTGAGAATATCTGGGCATACCGCAACAAGATGGAATACACATTCTCGAACAAATGCTGGCTGACATTCGAGCAACTGCAGAGCGGCGAAGAATTTCCCGACCGCCGCGCAGCCGGATTCCACATCCCGGGAGCTTTCGACAAGGTGCTCGACATCCATGAATGTCACCTGCAGGGTGGCATCTCCAATCCCCTGAGACTCTTTGTGAAAGAGTATGCCAAGGAGTACGACTATTCGTTCTACGATCTGCGGGCCAATGCCGGACTGATACGTACACTGATGATCCGCACGGCATCTACGGGCGAGACCATGGCAGTGGTGGTTTTCGGGGAGGACGACAGAGAAAAGATCAACGCGCTGATGGATGCAATACGTGAGAAATTCCCTGAAATCACATCGTTGCTCTACGTGATAAACCTGAAAGTGAACGACACCATCACCGACCAGGAAATTTTGCTTCACAGCGGCAAGGAATACATCGAAGAGGAGATGGAGGGACTCCGCTTCCGCGTGGGACCGAAATCATTCTACCAGACCAACTCCCGGCAGGCATACGAGCTCTACAAGGTGGCACGCGACTTTGCCGACCTCAAGGGTGACGAACTCGTCTATGACCTCTACACAGGTACTGGCACGATAGCCAATTTCGTCAGCCGCAATGCACGCCAGGTGATAGGAATAGAATATGTGCCGGAGGCAATCGAGGATGCAAAGGTGAACTCCGCCATCAATGGCATCGACAACACCATCTTCTATGCCGGCGACATGAAGGACGTGCTTAATGCTGAGTTTATCGAGAAGCATGGACGGCCGGATGTGATGATTATCGATCCGCCGAGAGCCGGCATGCACCAGGACGTGGTGGACGTGATATTGGCGGCCGCACCTGAAAGGCTCGTGTATGTGAGCTGCAATCCTGCCACACAGGCACGCGACCTGGCACTGCTCGACGTGAAATACAAGGTAGAGGCGGTTCAGCCGGTGGATATGTTCCCCCACACGCAGCATGTGGAGAATGTGGTGAAACTGAGGCTTAGGGAATAATTAGCCAGAATTTTTGAATCAAAATTGAGAATGAGTATGAGACGTATTATTTTTTGCACATTTTTTATCTTGACCATGATGATGGGATTCTCAAAAGTGACAAAACCGGATTTCGCCTTTCCCAAGACCGTAGCCAAAAACGCATACGCTGATCTTCGGAAAGCCGATGCCTCGCATGACGCTCACGCCGCACTCAATGCGCTGATACGGATAACAGTGGCGGAGGATCTTATCGACCAGGATTCCTTAGCTTCAGTCATCAAGCTTGTGGAACAAACCGCGATGAAATATCAGGATGATAAGTTATATGGCTTGTTCCCAGCCCTGACCGCCAGGCTATATGCCACCTACTACAATAGGAACCGATGGCAATTCGACCAGAGACAAACTCCGCTTGAACCCTATCCTGCCGATATCTCGGAATGGAGCGGAAAGCAATTTCAAGAAAAAATCATAGATATTCTTCGAAAAGGCGCTTCAACTAAAAATGACCTGCATCTCAAACAACTCGCGGTGGAAGATTACACCGACTTGATAACCATCGGGGAACTGACCACAACATATTACCCTACACTGTTTGATTTCTATGTGGCCAACGCAGTAGAAGCGGCAAATTTCGACCAGATATTCTGTGGAGCGATGATGATCGGTGCGTCCATGGAACATGGGCGGTCGTCCGACGGTGAGACTCTTCCCGAGAGTGCGCCCATGGTGATGTGGATGTGGAGAGCCATGAGCTCAATACCCGGAAATTTCGATGATATGTGCGAAAAGATGGATATGTTCACAGATAACAAGTATGCCGGAATAATTATCGCAGAGCTGTCAAAATATCTGTCTAATGAGGATATAGAAGGTGTCAGAAAATACACCACCCTCGCTTCAGACTTTATAAAAAAATACGGTGACAGTCCTTTCAAGAATGTCATAAATGAGCATATACAGAACCTTACATCATCAAAAGTGAATATCGAAATGGTGAATCTGTGTTCGCCCGGAAATGCTTTCGATGTGAAACTTCATACCCTCAACGCAAAGGATATCAAGCTTAACGTGTACTATGCAGGAGACAAACCGCTGAAAATCCAGTATGGAAAACTGTATAGTTCACTTATGGCAAAAACGCCTGAGAAAACAATAAGATTGAAATTTAACGAGACTGTACCCTTCAAAAGTGACACCACCTTATCCCTGACCCTTGACAAGACCGGATATTACTATGTAGTACCTGTATTCGGCACCAAGAAAGTCGATGCTTACCAAGTGAACATGGTAAGAAGCATCCCCGTTCTACCTTTTGCGGTCAGCTCAGATATGCTTGCCGACGTAATCACTGTGGAACCCAACTCCGGAAAACCGATGTCCGATGTGGGAATCACCCTGACCAACCGGTACAGGAGGAATGAAAAGCAAACTGTGAGCTGCGGCAAAACCGACAACGATGGTATCGTGAAAGTGATTGACAAGATAAAGGAAGACAACGGATACTACGTCACTGCCACTACCGGAGGAAAGTCATTCGAGTTCGACAACCTGACAATTTACCGCAACAGTAAACATATCAGAGGGGTAGAATACAACGCCAATGTACTCACCGACAGACTACTCTATCATCCAGGCGACAATGCTGAAATACTCGTTGTGATGTCGGAAGCCACACCGGACGGGGACAGCAGAATGCAGCAGACGCTCTGCGAAAAGAGGAATGTCCGCATAATGCTATTCGATGCCAATTACCAGCCCGTTGACACAGTTGATGTAACTACCGACGATTGGGGGAGGGCCACGGCCACATTCAAGCTGCCTACCGATGGACTCACCGGAAATTTCAACATAAGGGTGAAGGACAATGCGACTGACAGGACCATAGGCAATCATTCCATAACTGTGAGCGACTACCGCATGCCCGATTTCGAGATAAAGATAGACGAGACAGCGTGCGACGAACCTTCGAAAGGATTTGTCACCATCAAGGGCACAGCCACTTCATATTCAGGAATGCCAATGACTGATGCTGACATCACCCTCAACCTAAGCGAAAGCTCATGGGGATGGTGGAGATGGCATAACCAGGGAGAAAAAATCTACACAAAGGAGACCACGGCTGACGGACAGGGCAAATTCACGTTCGTAGTGCCCGACAGCGTACTCACCGACAGGAAAAAGCTTTACATGGCAGCCATTGAAGGAGTGTCGGTGACCGGTAGCACGGCACAGACATCCACAGCATTCACACTCTCTAAGAAATACGACATCACGGTGAACATCACCGGAGGGAACATCGACGGAGAAAAACCTTTCCGTCCTGATGTAAAGGTGTATGCCCCCGATGGATCTACGGTGGACATTCCCCTGGAATGGGCACTTGTGCATGGCAACGACACTACAGCCTACCAGACTTTCAACGGAGAGATTGACCTATCCAAGACAAAACCGGCAATCTACGATCTTGTGATAAAGAGTGCGGATGCTGAATTAGCTGCCCCGGCATCCGTACAGATTACTGTATACAACAAATCAACAGGCATCGTTCCGGAGAATTTTGTGCTATGGGCTCCAAAGACATCATACACTGCCGGAACCGATGGTGAAGTTGAGGTGATGTATGCTAATGCCTTCGACGACACCTATATCTACTGCTATATCACCAACGATGAAAAAACAGAACGTCCATTGGTGATGAAGGCAAAAAAAGGATACAATACATACAAACTAAAAATGGCTGACGGTGCGCAGACCACGAAGCTGAGGATGTACACTGTCAGAAATGAAAAATTCAACTCTGCCGAAATCTCGCTTAAGCGCGATGTTAAGGCCGGTCTGAAAATCACAGGCGAGAGCTTCCGCGATAACCTTATACCCGGGACAAAGGAGACATGGAAGATAAGGATAACAGATGCCTACAATAAGGGATGCCAGTCAGCACTCGTACTGGATATGTACAACAAGGCTCTTGATGCAGTCAAGTCCCAACGTCAGGGTCTATGGTTCCCGCACTACGACTATACAAGTTGGCTCAACACTGATTGTCCTTATCGTTCCGTCTTGAACTGCTACTACTCTCAATCGACTGTTTCAAGTGGAAAAAATGTAAGTGTATTCTCCCCGGAATTCAACTTCTATGATAAACTCTATCCTAACGGATATGGAATAAGGCTACGTGGCAGTTCAAGGACATATTCCATAATGGCAAATGATAACTATGACGAAGAAGTAGTGTATGAGGTAGCCACAGTGGAAGAAATGAAAATGACCGCAGCCCCTGCAATGGCAGGAGGAGCGATGAACGGTGCCATGAAGAAGACAGCGATGGCGGATTTGGCCGCTCCAATGGAAGAGGAAGCGGAAGCTGAAACTACGGAAGACGGGGGTATGGTAGAAGAGCCGCCAATGACATCTGAGGCATTCGATTACCGCGACTCGGATGTGCCCATGGCAATCTGGGCACCGACCCTCACCACCGACAAGGACGGCGGCATCAGCTATACTTTCACCGTGCCGAACGCCAACACCACATGGCGGCTGCAGGCCGTGGCATGGAGCCGTGATATGGAGGTAGGCTCGATGATGCGTGATTTCGTGGCATCGAAGCCCGTGATGGTACAGCCCAACCTTCCACGCTTCCTCAGGAACGGCGACGAGGCTACCGTGGTAGCATCAGTGATGAACAACACCGACGAGGAACAAAAAGTGACCACCACAGTGGAGATATTCAATCCGCTCACAAACGACCTTCTGAAAACAAAGACATTCACACAGACCATCAGCCCGAAGGGGTACGAAAAGGTGAACGTGCGGATCTATGTTGAGGAGGATATCAATGCAATCGGCTACCGCATCCGTTCGACTAACGGCGATTTCGCCGACGGCGAACAGTCGGTGATCCGCGTTCTGCCATCGGAGCAGACCATCATCGAGACAACACCTTTCTATCTCAATCCCGGCGAAAAGGAATATACCACCACTCTGCCTGATGATGATGGTGCGAGACTGTCGCTGACATTCTGCGAAAATCCTGCGTGGACCATCGTTTCTGCACTCCCCGGACTGCGAACACAGATCCAGGAGTATGCCAACTCGGCTGCTGCAGGCATATATTCTTCAGCAATAGCAAGAGGCATAGTAAAGGACAATCCGAAAATTGGCGAAGTTGTGAAGGCATGGCTTGACAATCCGGAAGATTCGGCTCTTATATCGATGCTCGAAAAGAATGAGGATCTGAAGATTGCGGTGCTCAGTGCGACTCCGTGGGTGAGCGCGGCTCAGACTCAGAACGAGCGGATGGCTAACCTCGCGATGATATTCGATGACAATGAGAACGCAAAGACCATCACCGCCGCAATGAAGATACTGAAAGATCTGCAGAACAGCGATGGAGGCTGGGCATGGGCTAAATGGTGTAAGGAAAGCTCGGTATGGGCCACATCGAACGTACTCGCCATGCTGGGTGACCTGAGACGTATCGGCTGGATGCCAGCCGACAAAGAGCTGTCGGATATGGTGACCAGAGCCGTGAGATATTACGACGAAGAGGTGGAGAAGACCGACCTTATGTACTGCCTTGTACGTCCGCTTTTCGCCTCGCAGGTAAGTGCCAATGGCAAAAAGGTTATCAATGCCACCATCGCCGAGATAAAGAAGAACTGGAAGAGCTACTCCGACCCAGCCTACAAGGCCATGGCAGCCCAGGCACTCTACCTCAACGGCGAAAAGAAGCTTGCCGGCGAACTGATGCGGTCGCTCTCGGAATTTGGAGTATACACCAAGAGCCAAGGGTTGAAATTCCCCAATGTGAACGCTCTCTACAACTATGCCATCATCCTCGATGCGTACTCCATGATTACGCCTGACAGCAAGGATGTGGATGGTCTGCGCCAGCAATTGATAGTGCGCAAACAGGGCACTGACTGGGGCGATGCAGTCGTTACAATGGAGGTGGTGAAGGCCATACTGACATCCGGCAGCACATGGACTGTGGATGCCGAGGGAGCCAACGTCACAGCCGGATCTCAAGAGATTATGCCAAAGGGCACTGTAGAGAAAGCCACGGGATCATTCACTGCCGACCTGTCAGATTATGCCGGAAAGGAACTGACGGTGACGACCTCCGGAACAGGACCGGCTTATGGAGCCGTATTCTCGCAGTTCAACAGGCAGATGGACAAGGTGGAGGCAAGCGGATGCGATGACCTCGACATTGAGAAGCAGCTTTTCGTGCGCCGTGGCTTGGACTGGGAGATAGCCGACTCACTGAAGGTAGGCGACCGGGTGAAGGTGCAGCTCACCATCCACTGCAAGCGCAACCTGCAATATGTTGAGATCATCGACAAGCGTCCCGCCACATTCGAGCCTGTGAAGCAGTTGCCCGGATGGGAGTGGAGCGAAGGTGTAGGTTTCTACCGGGAGAACCGCGACTCTCAGACCGACCTGCATGTGGTGTACATGTCGCCGGGGACATACCTGCTCACCTACGAGATGAACGTGAACCTTGCCGGATCATTCACATCCGGAGTGGCTTCGATACAGAGCCAGTATGCACCTGAGATTTCAGCCCACTCTGCTGGAGAGATTTTGAAAGTGATAAGTGATAGTGAATAGTGAATAAGTAACTTCCTGCCGGATTTGCAATCACCCGGAGACATATCCGGCAGGTGAGGATATTTTTGTTTTTGATTTTGATGAAGGAGGTTATTGGAGCCATCGGGGCTTTTCTTTCGGATTATGTACTGATAGTGCTGCTGCTGATTGCGGCGATTTATTACACAGTTGCTACGCGTGGTGTGCAGTTCCGCATGGCGGGGCAGATGGTGAAGCTCTTGGTCAATTCCGGGCGCAAGGCCAACGATGCTCGCGACCATGAGGACAGCCATCACTCGATCAGTTCCTTCCAGGCGTTTGCCGTGTCGATAGCGAGCCGCGTCGGAACGGGCAATCTCGCCGGGGTGGCTTCGGCGATAGCCTTGGGCGGACCGGGGGCTGTGTTCTGGATGTGGGTAATCGCCATCTTAGGGGCTGCTACCGCGTTCGTCGAATCCACGCTTGCCCAGCTCTTCAAGGTGAAGGGCGAAAGGTCGTTCATGGGCGGACCGGCTTACTACATCCTCCACGGCATCCACAAGCGTTGGTGGGCAGTGACATTTGCCATCCTCATAACGCTGACGTTCGGACTCGCATTCAATTCCGTGCAGTCCAACACCATCACCGACGCTTTCGAGACCTCATTCGGCATCAATCCTCTCATCACCGGAACGATACTGACGGTGCTGACACTCGCCATAATCTGCGGAGGCATACAGAGCATCGCCCGGTTCAGCCAGTGGGTTGTGCCAGTTATGGCCATAGCCTATATCCTTGTGGCGATAGTGATAATCTGTCTGAACATATCGAATATACCTCATATCTTCCGGCTCATCATTGACAATGCCTTCGGGGTGGACCAGGCTGTAGGAGGAACCATAGGCGTGGCAATGACGATGGGAATCAAACGCGGACTATTCTCCAACGAGGCGGGCGAAGGCTCAACGCCCAATGCCGCCGCGACCGCCAGTGTGAGTCATCCGGTGAAACAGGGTCTTATCCAGGCACTCGGTGTGTACACCGACACCCTGCTGATATGCACCTGCACGGCTTTCATCATCCTCTGCAGCGGAGTTTGGACAGAGGGACACGATGGCATCGTGCTTACCCAGCATGCCATCGACCTACAGCTCGGAGTGCCTGGATTGGGAGCATCTTTCATCAGTGTGGCCATTTTTTTCTTCGCCTTCACGTCGATAGTGGCAAATTATTATTACGGTGAGACCAACCTCCGCTTCATAGCCGACAACGACTATCTGATCTATGGCTACCGGCTATGTGTAGGCGCTATAGTGTTTATTGGCTCTCTCTCCTCGCTGGATTTTGTATGGAGCTTTGCCGATGTGACCATGGCATTGATGACCATCTGCAACCTTTGCGCTTTAGCTGTGCTGGGCAAATTCGCCATCCGTTGCCTCAAAGACTATCAGCGGCAACTACGCTCCGGCACCGACCCTGTCTACCGGGCGGATACTATCCCTGAAATCGCTGATGATACACCCTGCTGGTAAGCTAACCTGCAACAACCCGGAGACAAACCCGACTCAACCTACCCTGCAGGAGATTACCCAGGACACCATCACTCACCCGGCTATCGGGAAGCTGAATGGATTTTGCAAATCTTAAAGCATTAAGGCTTGCATATTTGGAGATTTTTTTGTAATTTTGTGCTCATTTTTAAGAAACCAATAGAAACCAAATTCAAATAGATATGCTTTCAGCAAAAGAAACGAGAGAATCCTTCAAGAAGTTCTTCGAATCCAA
>CAYZPI010000041.1:0-26678 GCA_964480085.1 uncultured Bacteroides sp.
AAGTTGAAGAACAAGGCGCACGTTTCTTTTTCAAACAATGGGGAACGTGGGGTGCTGATGGCATTAAACGCAACAAACATGCAAATGGAAAGTTATTAAAGGGAGAATTAATCCAAGAAATGCCAATCGATAATCGGATGTAATAATATGAGACAAGATAAATTACTTCAAATAAAAAAAGCCCTAGCAAAAGTTCAAGCTACCATTGAACACATTAGAACTAGCATAAACTCTAGGAAATGTGATACATGCTATACTTGCGATTATTTAGGATTTCTCAATAAAGATATTGTAGATTTACTATATTTCACTAGACCCCTTTTCCCTATTGAATCGGACTATCTTATGGCTTACCTCCCAGGATTGTCTGGAGTTAAAAAGATTAATCCGTATGACTTCGGTGGAATATTAGCCATTATTAATATTATTAGCTCACATGTCAATCAAGCCTCAAAAATCAATAATGACATTATTTCCTCCAATGAGGAGGGCACTCCTGTAAAAATATTCATTAGTCATTCTTCCAAAGACAAACCTATTGTTGAATCTTTTATAACGTATGTGTTGCGTTTAGGTTGTGGTTTGCAACCACATGATATATTATGTACATCAATAGAGTCTACTGGAATTAAAACAGGAGAAGATATAAGAGCATACCTCCGTAAACATCTGCAAACTTGTGATTATGTTTTCTTTATGATTTCAGATGATTATATAAGGAGTTCTATCTGCTTAAATGAAATGGGCGGTGCATGGGTTCTTGAAAAAAGCATAAAACCATTTTTATTCCCTACAAGTACATTTTCTGTAATGGGATGGCTTTATGAAATTAGTAAAGGAGCAAAACTTGATAATGAAGAGGCTCTTGACGATTTAAGGGATGAACTACTTGAGAAGTATCAACTCATCGAGCATCCTAAGACCTGCGATTGGACAACTCAAAAAAAGATGTTTATTTCTTCTCTATTTAGCGGAGATAATGATTCATCTTTGCATGGCAATGGCAAAGGAGTTTGACAATAAATTCAACTTTTTTCGAACAAAAGAGTATAATAAAACCCAATGAATATGTATATAAAGAGTATTACACTCCTGCATTACCGTAACTTTGAGCAATTAACTCAAGGTGATGGTCTTAAGCTAGGAAAGAGAGTTACATTGCTTATTGGTAAAAATGGTACTGGTAAGACTAATATGATAACCGCTCTTAAACAGTCTTTAAGTTTTATATTTTCTAAGAATAAGAAAATACTTCATAGTAACTTTATTGCGGACACCATTCAGGCAGTGAAAAGCTTTGAGACTACTGATGCCACCCGGCGTATTGTTGATGGAAAACAAACTCAGTCTGGACTATGGCCGATAATAATAACAACTCAAATTGATTTAGGAGGAGAAAATCTTAATGTAGTATTTGAAAGAGAAAGCTTATCTACAGGCATTAAAGAAAGCTATAGTAAATCTTCTGTTAAATTTTGGGAAAAATACAGAAATCTCTCTGATTTACCGGTACTAGCATTTTACTCTGATTCTTTCCCACATGCAAAAGCAACAATCGGTAAGAAGATTCAGGACTTGCTAAACTCCGAGTTCGGTATCTCTAAACCCGCTGGTTATTATAACTGGGATGACCCTCGTGATTGCTGTAACGTATGGCAACAATACTTTATTATGCAGTGGAAAAACTATATGTATGGGTTAGAGAAAAATAAGGAATATCTTGAGGCTATTAAAGAATGTCTCTGTTCTTTTTCTCAACCTTTGGAAAATGCAGCTGAGAATACTGATTTCGCTATTGAAGATATAAAAGTAGTCGCGAGAGGAAAGAAAGAAGTTTTGGTCCTGAAATTTCAGAATGGCCTAGAGTCGGACTTTGATACCCTCCCAACGGGTTATCGTCGAATATTCTCTATTGTTTTTGATTTGGCAAATAGGGCATTCCTTCTTAATAATAATTGTAACCCGGAGGGTATTGCTTTTATTGATGAAGTTGATCTACATCTTCACCCTTCAATAGCACAGGAAATTATGGAGCGATTACTATCAACTTTTGAGCGAATACAATTTATAGTATCGACTCATTCACCTTTGGTACTCTCTAATTTCAAACAGGATGGAGAAGAAAATATTGTATATAATTTAACACGTCCAAATATATACACCACCGATATTCGCAAGATCGACTATTCATATGGCATAGACTATAATAGTCTTCTTGTTGATCTAATGGGTACAAAGATAAGGAACTCCATGCTTCGCCAGTTAATAGAGTCATACTTGTATTGGAAAGAAGCTGATGATGAGGAATTAATGGGGAGTACGCTAAATGATATTGTCAACCTAGTGGGAGAAGAAAGCAAGATAGTAAAAGAATTAAAAAAATAGTATGGAATTTGTAGATAAGGAACTAGGTAAAGAACGATCTCACATACTACTAAAAAAATTCCTGGATAGGTGCAAACAAAAAGAACGATATCCAACGGATTTATACAAAGCGATGAGAGATGACGTTGAACCAGACACAACCATCAATCCGGAACTTAAGAGCACATATAAACTCTTGTTAGAGCAAATTCTTACGGAGACTAGCATATCCAGAGATATGCCTTATGGGGAAGGATATTGTTCATATTGTATGCGCATAATTAGAGCTGATGACTCCCATTCGACGTTGGAGCATGTAATTCCCAACAATACTAAAGACCAAAAGTCTTATGACCAATATTATAAGGTAAATACAAAATTAGAAAAACGAGAAATGGTATTTAGGGATGTCTTTATAAATAGACATCATTGTAGTGCTTCGCCTTTTCCACACAATGTAGCTTATGAAAATCTGGTTTCTTCATGCGATGGAAGTTTACCTAAGGGTAGTCAAAATCATATATGCTGTAATGGACCAAGAGACGATGATTATATACCACCATTACTATTCATACCTGAAATACATGAGCAGATTAAATACAAAAAATCGGGTATAGTAATTTGGGCAGCAAATGACGAAGTTGAAAAACGAGAAAGACACCAAGTGATTAGTGAAAAGCTTAGGCTTAATTGCGACATCCTTCGAGTGGTGAGATTAATTTGGTGCTATCTGGCTGAGAACAATTTAACACACCAACTTGACATGAAAGATAAAAGACGAGTTATTGATATTCTACAATCTCGTGCTGCCAGCTACGATAGTGATATGCTTAATAATTTCAGAAATGACAATTATTGGGGCTTACTTGAGGAGTACCAATACTTCAATGATAAAACTAGATTCGTATAGAAACATGCGAATTTACAAACTAAATTCTAGATTACTCTAATAACGTCTAAGCGTACTTGCAGGCAAATGTTACGCGGAATATTTGAATTTTGCCTGTAATTTGCCTGTAGAAAATAAAAAGAGCGACTTAACTTTGTGATTTACACTTTGTTAAGTCGCCTTTCTTGTGCCCAGAACAGGACTCGAACCTGCACGCCTCGCAGCACTCGCACCTGAAACGAGCGCGTCTACCATTCCGCCACCTGGGCATATCGGATTTGTGATGCAAAGGTAGGTGTTTTTTTTGAATTGACAAAGGGTTTTGCGTTTTTTTTTGTAATTTTGCAGTATTAAAAGTAATTTTTCTCGTTATGTCTATTTTAATGGAAGGCAAGAAGCCGGCTTTGTGCAGCGATCACGCCGGCTATGAGTTGAAATGCATCGTTGAGGGTTATCTTCAGTCGATGGGTGTGGAGTATGATGATTTCGGCTGCTTCAGTGCCGAGAGTTGCGATTACGCAGATTTCGCGCATCCCTGTGCTGCGGCCGTGGAGGAGGGTCGGAATTATCCCGGGATAGCCATGTGCGGCAGCGGCAACGGCATCAACATGACCCTGAACAAGCATCAGGGTATCCGTGCCGCCCTGTGCTGGACTCCGGAACTGGCACGTCTGGCCCGGCAGCACAACGATGCGAACGTGCTTGTGATGCCTGCTCGATTCATCGCTCCTGAGGTGGCGCTGGCCATTGTGGATGAGTTCCTGAACACGGAATTCGAAGGCGGCCGCCATCAGAAACGCATCGACAAAATACCCGTCAAGTAATAAGTGACAGTGAATAGCGAATAGTGAATAGTGAATCAGTTAAATAACTGGAACCTTGCCATATACATATTCACTATTCACTATAACCTATGACTTATACCGCCGGGAGTGTGTGGCCGTTGAGCTTTCGGTAGAGATTGAGGGCGTAGACATCGGTCATGGAAGACACGTGGTCGACCACTGCCTGCAGGCGCAGGAAGATATCATCCGAGTGTACGTCGTACTGCTGCGGCACTTGCGACAGAAGCAGTTGCGAATAGGTGAGCTCGGGATTGATAACGGCATGGGTGAGCTTTTCGAGAAGGAAAGTGAGTATCTGATTACCGGCTATCTCGATATCCACCACATCGGCCGCACAATAGATGCGATCCCACGACATGGCGCGGCACCGCTGGAAAGCGGCATTCTGACGCACGGGAATGCTGTCGATCAACGTATCATGGAATGTGCCGTCGAGAATCTCCGGCTCATGGGTCATGAACACGTCGGCACAACATTTCACCAGTTCGCCTATCACGCACGAGCGCAGGTAGGCGATTTTTTCATTGGGGTCGGAGTAGCGTGACATCACATCGGTGATGTGATCCTGACGTTCTTTGTCGAAGAACGCCATCAGCAGATCCATAACCTCGGCGGTGGAGAGGATGCGCAATTTGTGGGCGTCCTCGAGGTCCATCACCTCATAACAGATGTCGTCGGCCGCCTCGACGAGATATACCAGAGGATGACGGGCGAAAACCATAGAGCCGTCATCCTGCGGGAACCGGCGTATGCCAAGGACATTGGCGATGCGCTGATAGGAATCGCGCTCGGTGGTGAAGAAACCGAACTTACCCTTCACCCCGGCATGCGACGAGTCGTAGGGATACTTCACTATGGACGCGAGCATGGTGTAGGTCATGGCAAAGCCACCCTCACGCCGTCCGTGGAACTGATGGGTGAGGAGACGGAAAGCATTCGCATTGCCCTCGAAATTGGTGAGGTCGAGCCACTGGTCGGGAGTGAGCAGATCCTTCACTCCCCAGCCCTTGCCCTCGCTGAAGAATGAGGATATTGCCTGTTCGCCCGAGTGACCGAAGGGCGGATTTCCGAGGTCGTGCGCCAGACAGGCGGCCGCCACAATGTCGCCGAGATTATAGAACAGATCCATCCACGGCTCAGAAGCATATTTCTCCACGAGGGAAGCGCTGATGGTGTCGGCGAGCGACTTGCCCACACATGCCACCTCAAGGGAATGTGTGAGGCGGTTGTGAACGAAGATGCTGCCCGGCAGGGGGAACACCTGCGTCTTGTTCTGCAGCCGCCTGAACGGCGAGGAGAATACCAGGCGGTCGTAGTCGCGGCGGAAATCGGTGCGTCCGAGTCCTTTCTTCGGATCGTGGTAATCTTCGAGGCCGAAGCGTTTGTCATTAATAAGTTGGTTCCAATGCATATCGAAAGTCATTCGGGGAAAACCACGCCGTGAGGCAATGAAATTCCAAATATCACAACAAATATAGCACATAATATCCATTCGGCAAAATTATGCGAAAAATCACGTTTACATATTTTAACGGGATATGCACGGCATTTTCGATTATTAATTCCTAAATTTGCATTTGTTAACTAAATACAAATCCATATCCACGACCACCATGAATAAAAGCATTGCTTCCGCTCTCCTGACAGCATTGGGAATGATGCCATTGCAGGCGGCAGCCAGCGACTACGACCAGAGCATCGTAGAGATATTGTGCAGCTACAAACCGGGCACAACAGCATTCGCCACACCAAAAGTAGAGAGCTTCGACATCAACGATAAGACCAGGACCATCGACATCGCCCTGTCGGAATCGGCCGGCTACATCCCGCTCACCACAGAAAAGGTTGGCGAGATAAAGCAACGCATTGCACGGGAGCTCCCCGCACAGTACAGCAACTACAGGCTCAACCTCACCGTAGGCGACAAGACGCTCGAACAACTCACGCTCTTCGCCCCTAAAAAATATGTCACACCAAAAGAAAAGCATCAGTTCGTGACGCGTCTCGATGCCGAGAAGGCTCCAAAAGGACTCGACGGAGCCAACATAGCCATGTGGCAGAGCCACGGACGCTACTACAAAGGCGACGGCGAATGGACATGGCAACGTCCGCGCCTCTACCAGACATGCGAGGACCTCTACACCCAGAGCTACGTGATCCCCTTCCTGATGCCCATGCTTGAGAATGCCGGAGCATACGTGATGAGTCCGCGCGAACGCGACACATCCTCCGACGAATACATCATCGACAACGACAACACCCTGGCTAAATACAGCGAGACCAACGGCAAAGAGAAATGGAGCACCACCGATGCTGCGGGATTCGCCTACGACGGCAAACCTCTGACCGAGAAGGACAATCCATTCAAGACAGGCACCGTGCGATCAGTGAAGGGCGTGAAATCAGACAAGGACGCCTCCACAGCTGCATGGAACGCCGACATCAAGGCCGACGGCGAATATGCCGTGTATGTGTCCTACCAGTCGCTGCCCGACAGTCCAACCGACGCCGTCTACACCGTCAACGCAGCCAACGGACCACACCGGTTCAAAATCAACCAGCGAATGGGCGGCGGCACATGGATCTACCTCGGCCATTTCCCCCTCCTGAAGGGTCAGTCCACACGGCCTATCGTGGAACTTTCGAACGTGTCGAAGGACAAGAACGCCGTCTTCACAGCCGACGCCGTGAAGATCGGCGGCGGCATGGGCAATGTGGCCCGCGGATCCGCCACCCCCGATGAGTACGGCGTGGACTACGGCTACACCCTCAGCGGCTATCCCCGGTTCGACGAAGGAGCGCGCTACTGGCTCCAATGGGCAGGTGCCCCGGACACGGTGTATTCGCAGACTGATTTCAAGAACGACTATACCGACGACTACTGCAGCCGCGGACACTGGGTGAACTGGCTTGCGGGCGGTTCGTCGGTGCTGCCCCGGCGCGAAGGCTTGAACATCCCCGTTGACCTGTCGTTCGCCTTCCACACCGACGCCGGCATCACTCCAAACGATTCCATAATAGGTACCCTGGGCATCTACTACACCAACAACCGCGAATCCTACGAGAACGGTACATCGCGTCTCGCCGCCCGCGACCTCACCGACCTGGTGGTGACCAACATAGTCGACGACGTGCGCGCCACCTACGAGCCCAACTGGACTCGCAGAGGAATGTGGAACCGCAACTACGCAGAGGCGCGCGTAGCCGAGGTGCCCACAATGCTGCTTGAATTCCTGTCGCACCAGAATTTCGCCGACATGCGCTACGGGCTCGACCCGGGATTCCGTTTCCTCGTATCGAGGGCCATCTACAAAGGCATGCTTCAACTGCTCGCCCACCGCGACGGCCGCCCCTACGTGGTGCAGCCCCTGCCAGTGCGCGCCTTCGCCATCGAGGGCGGCGACAACGGCACCTATCGCCTGACATGGGCCGAAAGGGTCGACTCGCTGGAACCGACAGCCACCCCCACATATTATATAGTGGAAGAGCGCAGCAAGGCTGGAGCCGGATTCACACCCATAGCCAAGGTGACAGCTCCGGAATACGAAGTGACCGTATCAGACGACAGCATCCATTCCTACCGTATCATCGCCGGTAACGACGGCGGCCGCAGTTTCCCTTCCGAGGCACTCGCCCTGTGCTACAAGCCTGGCAAACCTCAGGTGACGGTGGTCAACGGTTTCACCCGCGTGAGCGGTCCCGACTCGTTCGATTTCGGCGAGGCGGCAGGATTCTATGACCAGAGCGACCCCGGCGTGGCGTACATACAGGACATCGGCTTCGTGGGCGACCAGTTCGAATTCCGCCGCGACATCCCGTGGATGCAGAACGAGACCTGCGGCCTGGGAGCCTCGCGCAGCGACTATGAAGACAAGGTGGTGGCCGGAAACACCTTCGACTACCCTGCCCTGCACGGCGAGTCCATAGCCAGATCGGGCTACGGCTTCATATCCACCAGCATGGAGGCTTTCGTGGCATCTGACTCACGTCCGGCTATCATCGACCTGATTTTCGGCAATCAGAAGGAACTCACCGTGGGCCGCGGAGCCTACGGCACACGCTTCAAGACCTTCACCCCCGAGCTGCAGACTCGTCTCTCCTCGCTCGCCGAAGGAGGCACAGGCATAATGGTGAGCGGCTCGTACATCGCCACCGACCTATGGTGCAACCCCTACTCATCTGAAGCCACAGCCGCAGCCGACAAGGAATTCGCGAACAAGGTGCTCGGCTACACATGGCGGTCGGACAAAGCCTCGGAATACGGAACGATCAAGGGCATAAAGAACCGCTTCCACCTGCTCGACAATGAGAAGCTGACATTCGAGCTCAAACCCAATGCCGATGTCTATGCCGTGGCATCTCCCGGAGCCATCGCGCCAGCCGACGCCAGCCAAGGCACCGCCGTGATGAAATACACGATGGGCGACCTCCCGGCTGCCACAGCCTTCGCACCCACAACCCACAGGGCCTTCGCATTAGGCATTCCCTTCGAGGCCATCCAGGACTCGGCCACCCGTGACTCGATGATGAGCTCCATCCTCAAATTCCTGACAGATAAATAATTGCCATCCTGATTCAATATAAGACACAAAAACCACTTTATGGACGCGCCATGGCGCGTCCATAAAGTCAATCCATAACTAAAAAAATGATACACGCATTCATACAAAGCTCACCCTCAGCCGAAGCCACTACCGCCTCGCTGCGCGAATCTGCGCTTGTGGGCGACATCACTGTCATCGACCATTCGATGAAGGCTGCATCAACGCTGAAGCAGATCGCTTCACTTGCGGGCGATGCAAGATATATCCTGCTCTACACCAACACCAACGCCTTGCGGATGGGTTATCTCGCCGTGGACCGTCTCGCCGACATTGCCGCTCAGACATCTGCCGGAATGGTGTATGCCGACTACCAGGCTGTGGCCGACGGCGTGAAGCATCCTCATCCCACCATCGACTACCAGAAGGGCTCGCTGCGCGACGATTTCGATTTCGGCACTCTGCTGATGTTCGACACAGCACTCTTCTGCAAGACAGCTGCCGAGATTCCCGACGAATACCAGGCAGCCGGACTCTACGACCTGCGTCTGCGCATCAGCCGCGAGGCTCCGGTGGTACACGTCAACGAATATCTTTATCAGGATGTGGAGCTGGACACCCGCAATTCGGGCGAGAAGATGTTCGACTACGTCGATCCACGCAACCGCGCCTCACAGATCGAGATGGAGAAGGCATGCACCGAGCATCTGAAAGCCATAGGCGCCTACCTGAAGCCGGAATTCAAGGCAATAGCATTCGATGAAGGCGATTTCGCCAACGAGGCTTCGGTGATAATACCCGTGCGCAACCGTGTGCGCACCGTGGCTGACGCCATCCACAGCGCACTCAGTCAGGAGGCTGGTTTCAAATTCAACGTGATCGTGATCGACAACCATTCCACCGACGGCACTACGGAGGCTATCCGCGAGATAGCAGGGAAGGATCCCAGGGTGGTGCACATCATCCCCGAACGCGACGACTTAGGAATCGGAGGCTGCTGGAACATGGGAGTGGACCATCCAGCCTGCGGAAAATTCGCCGTGCAGCTCGACAGCGACGATGTATATTCCGACTCCCACACCCTCGCCAAGATTGTCGATGCCTTCTACAGCCAGCAATGCGGCATGGTGGTGGGGACGTACATGCTCACGGATTTCGACAAGAACCCCATTCCTCCCGGCGTGATCGACCACAAGGAATGGACCGACGACAACGGACGTAACAACGCCCTGCGTATCAATGGCCTCGGGGCGCCCCGCGCCTTCTACACTCCCCTGCTGCGGCGCACCCATCTGCCCAACACCTCCTATGGCGAAGACTATGCCTTAGGCCTGGCCATCTCCCGCGACTACCGCATAGGCCGCATCTATGACGTACTGTATCTGTGCCGCCGCTGGGAAGGGAACAGCGACGCGGCCCTGCCGATCGAGAAAGTGAACGCCAACAATCTCTACAAGGACCGCATTCGCACATTCGAGGTGGATGCACGCCAGAAAAAGAACGCCCGGAAATGATCGACGCAGAAAAATTCCTCCAAAGCCAGCTGGAGACATGGACCACGGCGAAGGACAATTTCGCCGCCCTCGCCGGCGTGGAGGTCAAGGACCTCCCATGCGGCGTCAGGGTGCAGTACAATCCGGCAAGGATGGTGTCGACCGGGGCGAAGATGGACGCCGACACGCTGCGCAAGCGCAAATGCTTCCTGTGCGCGCCCAACCGTCCTATGCAGCAAATGGCAATCGACTGCGGCGAGTATGAGTTCCTCGTCAACCCCTTCCCCATTTTCCCCCGCCATTTCACCATCCCCACCAAACGCCATACCGACCAGGGACTGCGCGGACGCATCGCCGACATGATAAGCTTCGCCGGGGAGCTGGAGGGCTATACAGTGTTCTACAACGGTCCACACTGCGGGGCCTCGGCTCCCGACCATGCCCATTTCCAGGCTGGCAACTCCGATTTCCTCCCGCTTTGGGATGCCCTGGGCGATATTCCGCAGGATCTCCCCACTGCCAAAGGATTGTTCGGCGGAATGGGCGTGATAGCCTTCAGGAGCAGCGATGCGGGACGCATCGGGCAATTCTTCGAACGCCTGTGCTCCGTCCTACCCCTCGATACCGACGAACCGATGCTCAACGCCCTGATGCGCTCAGATGGCGGCATGACGACTCTCGTGGTGATCCCGCGCAAGCGCCACCGTCCTTCGTTCTACGGCACTGGCGATGGCGAGATGGTGGTGTCGCCTGCATCGGTGGACCTCGGCGGTGTGCTGATCACTCCGCGCAAGGAGGATTTCGACAGAATAGACGACTCTATAGCGGCCGAGATATTCTCCGAGCTATGCTATTCGCCGGCTGAGGCTGAGGAGATCGCCGTCCGCATAAGCCGCAAGCCGGAACCTGAGGTGAGCGTGGGAATTCTCGCCGAGAGGAATCTCGAACTCACGCTGCACGGCGACTACATCTGCGGAGCCGACCGCATAACGGGCAAGATGAGCCTTGGGGCACGCAATGTGAAGGAGCCACTGGTGCTCGTCCCGGCCGACGATGATTCATATCTTGAAGTGTCGGGTGTGACGATAGGCGTGAATTTCCATTGGCAGCAGAAGGAGACACAGTGCTTCAAGGGTGCTTTCAGGATTGTGAAAGATGACGACCGTCTGGTGCTTATCAACACCCTGCCGGTGGAGGATTATCTGACGAGTGTGATATCCTCTGAGATGAGCGCCACATCGAGCATTGAACTTCTCAAAGCCCATGCCGTGATATCACGCAGCTGGGTGCTGGCTCAGATACGCAGCAAGGGTCATGCCACTGCACCTGTAGGCTGCGAGCGCGCCGTTGACACCCCTGTTGAGCGGCGCATCGTGTGGTACGACCACGATGACCATACACTCTTCGACGTGTGCGCCGACGATCATTGCCAGCGTTACCAGGGCGTGACCCGCGCGTCGACTCCTGAGGTGCGCCAGGCGATAGAAGCCACACGAGGCGAAGTGCTGATGGACGGCGACGAGCTATGCGACGCACGTTTCTCGAAATGCTGCGGAGGAGTGATGGAGCAGTTTGAGAACTGCTGGTCCGACGAACCGAAACGCTACCTCACCGCCCGCCGCGACTACAAGGATCCGATGGATTTCCCCGACCTGCGGATTGAAGAGAATGCCGTGAAATGGATCGCTGAATCGCCTCACGCCTTCTGCAACACAAAGGATACCCGCGTGCTCCGCCAGGTGCTCAACTCCTACGACCAGACCACTACTGATTTCTACAGATGGGAAGTGGAATATGACACCGCCACCATCTCCGAACTGGTAAGACGCAAGACGGGCATCGATTTCGGCGTGATATCGGACCTCATACCAATGAAGCGGGGCACATCAGGCCGTATAGTCGAGCTCCGCATCGTAGGCGACAAGCGTGTGATGGACCTCGGCAAAGAACTTGAGATAAGGCGCGCCCTCTCGGAGACCCACCTCTACAGCTCGGCTTTCACCGTGGAGCGCACCCCGGAGGGTTTCCGGCTACGCGGAGCCGGCTGGGGCCACGGCGTGGGGCTGTGCCAGATAGGCGCCGCCATGATGGCAGAGAAAGGCTACGACTACCGCGCAATCCTCGCCCACTATTATCCGGGCAGCACATTGCAAAAGATCTGAGCCTGCTGAAAAAAACGCCGGGACAGCCTTCTGCTGTCCCGGTATTCTTTTTCAGCGAGCCATTACGGCTGTCTGTATGTTGCTGATATCGGTCTGGAGCTGGAAATCGGACTGCATCCTCTCCTCTATCATATTGCAGGCATAGTTCACGGTGGCATGGGTGCGCTGAAGCATCTTGCCGATATCCACTATGGGGAGCTTGCCTACCTTCTTGGCCAGATACATCAGGATCTGGCGGGCATCGGATATCTCGCGTTTGCGCGACTTGGTGAACAGCACATCGGGCTTGATGTTGTAGTACGACCCCACCTCCTGCGCCAACAGATCGAAATTGACGGGACGCTGCTGCACCACCTTCACTGTATTCGCCACGATGGTCTTTGCCAGGTCAAGGGTGATCGGACATCCGAGCATCGCAGCATGGCCTACCAACGACACCATCACGCCCTCAAGCTCGCGGATGCTCGACGTGACATTGCCGGCGATGTATTCGCGCACATCCCACGGCAGGTCGATGCCGTCGCGCGCAGCCTTCTGGGCAAGCACCTCACGGCGCAGTTCAAGATCGGGCTTCGACAGCTCGGCCGACATTCCCCATTTGAACCTCGACAGCAGACGCTCCTCGAATCCCTCCATATCGGCGGGAGAGCGGTCGCTCGACATTATGATCTGCTTGTTGTTCTGATGCAGGTGGTTGAAGATATGGAAGAATGTGTTCTGCGTACCGGGCTTGTCATGCAGGTCCTGGATGTCATCTATCAGAAGGGTGTCGATGCTCTGGTAGAAATGGAAGAAACTGTTGGTGTTCTTGCGCGCCACAGCCGCTGTGTACTGGCTTGAGAACAGACGGGAATTGACGTAGAGCACCCTCGACTGCGGATGTTTTTCCTTCAGGCGGATTCCGATGGCCTGCATCAGGTGCGTCTTGCCCACACCCACCGGACCGAATATGAACAATGGGTTGAACGTATGGTTCGTCGGGTCGTTGGCAATGGCCTCGGCAATCGATTTCACAATCTTATTGCTCTCGCCACCGCAATAGTTCTCGAATGTGTAGCGTGGATTGAGCTGGGAGTCAATATTTCCCTGCACCGGAGCGTGGAACGGATTTGCGGCCGGCGCCTTGAGATGCTGGTCGATGATGGTGTTGCTCGGTCCCTCGCTCTTCTGCACCACCGAACTTTCGGGCTGACCGCTCACCTGATAGAAATGGTAGAAGAGCTGCGCGTTCGGCCCGTAGACACGTCTTATGGCAGGCGCGAGAATCTTCAGGTATCTCTCTTCGATCTGCTCGGCATAGAATGCCGTGGGCACCACCAAGGTGAGGATGTCGTTCTCAAACTTCATCGAGTTGACATCCTTGAACCAGGTGTTGTACTGCTCCACAGGAATATTATCCCTTATGATCGAGCGGCATTTCTCCCATAATTCTATGTGATTGATTGCAGTCATTTATCTGGAAATGAAATAAAGCCCTACGCTTTTTCTCACTGCAAAGTTAGTCAATAAATTCCAAATATTACAACCCCACTTTTTTTATTAAAAAGAATAGTCATTCGATTCATTTGTTATTCAACAATTTAGGCCGACAGATAGCCCATATTTAAAGTACTGCTTTAAATTATTTACTTATCTAAATATCCTTCAATCAGATACACTACCGCACATTTTGTTCCACAACAAGACAACACCTTGTGAAACAATCCACAAAGATGTATTTTATAGCGAGTTATAAAAAATCTTCATTTTATTTTTTAATTTAGAATTGTTCTAAATTAAAAACCTGACGAAAGCACAATTTTCCGGGAATCCGGACCTGACATTTCCGTCCTGCACACCGCATATCTCAACCATTGCTTTATATTTTATCGGCAACACATTGACAGCAAGACATAGACAGAACCAACAATATGTTCCACAGTAAAAATCTGTCATGAAACATATTTACACCATCACACAGGAATTACAAGCATCGGCTCACGCGACACGAAGAGGATACGGTGGGCGAGCGTGGGACTGAACAGTCTGGTGAAGATATTCTTTTTCTTGTTGGGCACCACTATCAGGTCGAAAGGCCGGTCACTGGCGAGCGCCTTCACATCATCCACAGTGTGTTCGCTACTGATTTCGGATATGGCGAAATTTATACCCTTGAAATTCTGCCGGCAATAATTGATGAGCGCATCAGCCGAATCCTTAGAGCTTCGCCCCATGAACCTCTTTTTCACCGGCAGCACGGCGATCGTCATGTCCGGAGTCTGCCTGTCGGCCGTCCGGGTATCGCTGCAGATGATGCGGTGCATAGTGTCAATGGCCAGGATATCCTGCTGATCAAGACTGCTGAAGAAAAGGATGTTGGCGAACTGCATCTTGTAGACCTTTCCGTCGTCCGATTCCGGAATGGACAGCACGGGGATGCGGCAGCGGTCGAGCACCTCGGCCGTGACACTGCCGATCATGTCGAGCTCCTTTTCTTCCGGTCCACGTGTCGACATCACGATTAGGTAAGGATTATTGACCCGCACGTATTCGGCGATGGCATCTTCCGGCACTCCTTCCACTACAGCAGTGGAGAACCCCACAGCCGGGATCTCGCCCTTCTTTATCATGTCCTTCAGCCTAGTGGTGAAATGACGCATCTGAGCCTCGGCCATCTTGCGGATTTTCTCACGGGTGTCGATATCGGCTATCTCGTAGGTCATGCTGTCGGTGAGTTGCAGCGAGCCTGCCACGTAGGGGTCAATATAAGTATGGAGAAGCACGATCGAGGCACCATGCCTCTCAGCCATGAAGAATGCCGAAGCGGCCGCAGCGAACGACCGTTCGCTGAAATCCACCGGCACCACCACAGGCTGCGGTTGACCGGATGGTGCATATTGGGGCGACATGTCGAAAATCTCGCGGTTCTCAATCACACGCAGGACCAGAGGCAGGTCGTGCTCCCGGATGCGCACCCTGATGCCCGACGACACCACAGGCTGGTCGATGTTGACATTTCTGAATTCCACAGGAATTCCTTCGCGCTCAAGGATTGTCCGCAATGCCACGGCCTTGTCGTAAGTGTGGATGGCTACGGTGATGAATCTTTCTGACATTTTTCATTATTCATTATAATAAAGCCTCCATGGAGCTGGTGTCTCCACAGAGGCTCTAAGTCCGGAGAAAGGGAATGGCCTCAGGATATCAGGCCTTGGCTTCTTCGCTCTCCTTAAGGATTTCGACAGCCATGTCGTAGATTGTGGAATCATCGAGAACGACAATGCCTCCACCGGGACCCTGCTCGATGTGCACTCCGCAGTTTTTACCGAAGTCGTAGTTGGCTCCTCCGAAATAGTTACGTACTGTCTGGACTGTGATGTTCAGCTTATCGGCGATCTTGTGCATGGAGCCATCAGGCAAGCTGTCCTTGAGACGGCGAAGCTCGTTGAAGGTGATTGTCTTACTCATATCAATATAAATATTAAAGTAGTTATATAAGTTATCGGTTCGGTAAATCGGATATAAAATTATAATTACTTTTTGACATACACAAAAAAATTTGCCGGAATTTTTCATGTTTTACAACATAAATTCCGGCAATATACTTTGAAATATGTATCAATCAACGCCTTATAGGCTCGCTGCTAAATACGCTCCACATCGGCGGCATTCACCCAGGCACGTGTGGAGTTGTTGATCTTCACATCGTACCATTTCGGCGAGGCCGTCTCGCCCGGCATGACGAGAGAATCGGTGATCTCAAGCACCGTGCCTTCGTGGATGGGCATCACCTTGTTGTTGTCGGAGGTGGATGTCCCGGGCACACTGCGCAGATTGGCTGTGGGAACCGTCACCACCGCCATCTCCGAACTGGTGTGGGCAGTGGCGGCCTGATAGGAAATGGTGAGGGTGTACACAGTGAGCACAAGCACACAGATGGCCCCGAAGAATCCCGTCTTGCGGAATGCCACATTAGCCGAGAAGATGTACAATGCCACACATCCCACGAGAATGACAAACATGGCGAACGCTATCCATGCCCAGACGTTGGGAGTGAAGGCAGCGATGATGCTGCGGTGGAGATTGCTCAGGAAGGAGCTGTCGTCCTCGGGCTTGTCGATAATGTGGGTCTTCACGAATTCCAGGTTGCTGCGGGCGTCGTCCATCGACGGATCGAGGTTCAGCGCCCGCTGATAATAGAGCACCGAGCGCCCGAGTTCGTTGATACGGAAATAGGCGTTTCCAAGATTATAATATATCTCAGGCGACACCCCGTCGGCATCTATGGCCTGCAGGTATAGGCGTATCGCCAGGCGGTAGTCCTCCTTGTTGTATGCCGAATCGGCCTCCTGTGCCGTGGTCAGCGCCAGCGTGCTGAAGACAGCACTGAGGAACATGGATATTGCAAAGATGATTCTTTTCATGTCGGGACTATTTTTTAACGTTCTCGATGCTCTTTACGGCATTCACCACCTTGTCGTAGAGCTGCGACATGTCGGTGTCGGAATGCATGGGGGTGAAGCGTGCCATCTCGCATTCGTCGAGGATGGTTATCACGTTGTCGATTCCGCCCTGGTCCACACCATAGTCGGCAAGCTGGTTGGCGATATTCTCCCTCACAAGCTGCGAGGCAGGGATGCCGAGTTTGTCGGAGAGATAGCCCCAGAGGGCTTTGCTAATCTCGGCATAGAACTTGTCGGAATTGTGCGACGCCATCATTGCCTTTGCAATGCGGAATCTCTTCATAGCCTTCTTCAAGGCACGCGCAAGCTGGCGGCCACGCACGTCGGCGTTGAGACGCAGCTGGCGGCGATAGACAAATATCACCACGATGAGTGCCCCGGCTATCAGGGCGTAGAGCGCCCAGTACCATGCCTGACGGAATACGAACATCGGATGCTTGGTAAGGTTATCGCCCACGGGCTTGATATGCAGGATATCGGTCATGCCCTTGGCAATGGCCTTCTGCTCCGTTGGACCTGCCGACAGCCCTTTTGCCACCTTCACGTCGAATCCTCTCAGATCCATGCTCCTGTACTCACCCGCCTGCGGGTCGAAATAGGCAAACTTTGCCGGGGGGATCTCGAACGACCCGACCTCCTGCGGTACGAGAGTGAAGGTGGTGGTGTATGTGCCGGTCATGTTTCCCCGTGCATAACGGGCGTCGATGTCGGTCTTGGGGGTGTACTGGTCGATTCCGGGCGGGAAGGTCACAACGGGAGTCTTCAGGTATTTGATGTTGCCTGTGCCGGTTACAGTATATGTGTAAGTCACAGGTTCGTTGGTGTGCAAGGCTGTCGACGAAAGCTGCACATCGGCGGTGAAATTACCCACCGCGCCATCGAAACCCTCGGGTTTGGGCGATGGAAGGGGACGCACATCGATAGTGGCGACACTTTCCGGCGTCTTTATCTGTTTCTCCACCACGCGGAAATCCTGGAACGGCGTGCCGGTGTTGAAATACACCCGGTCGTAAAGCGTCACATCGAATGTTCCCGAGGTGAGCTTGAGCTTTCCCGATTTCTGCGGGTAGAGCACACAACGTTTCAGCACCTGGGTGGCGTACTCTTTGTCATTTACGGTGGCCCTCCCCACTCCATTGCCGTCCACGTCGAGCTCTTCGGAAAGAAAGCCCTCGAAAGTAGGCTGGGTGAGCATCTGGAAGGCACTGATATTCTGATGCGTGTACAGTGTGATTGTGGCCACCACCGGTTCCTGCTCGTAGACAGAATGCTTGTCCACATTGATGCGCACGAAGAAATCGTCCTTCGCGAATATTCCGTCGGTGTTGACTTTCGAGCCATCAGGGATATCCATGGCTCCACGGGGCTGACGCTGCGGCTGCGACCTCTGTCCGGCCGGCACTATTTTAATGGTCTTGGCCGCCGTGGTGTATTTTTTCCCGTCCTTGGCGGTGACTGTGATGGCCGGAATGGTGACGGATCCCACCTCGTCGGCCCGATAGGTATATGTGGCGTTCACAGCCCTCGACTCGGTCTGCTTGCCATTGACGAACACCGACTGATAGGAATTAGAAATCGCCGGACCATATATCAGGGTACAATGACTGAGCTCCACCGGGGCCGGAGCCTTCTCGACATCGAGATTCTTCATCGACACGGTCAGGGAGAATTTCATTCCTTGTTCCACTTCGTCTCTCACCTGCAGGCTCACACTCTGCGCCACCGAAGAAAAGGCGAAGAGCAGACACATTATGCACAGATATAGTCGGGTCGTCTTCATAGGTCAGTGTTTTGGGGTTACCATGGTTTGTCTGTCGAAGCGGCACCTACGTTCATCTCCTTCTTCTCGGTGTCCTTTCTTGTCTGGTTCTCGCGGTTCTGCATCGACTGGAGTATCTGGTCAGCGTTGCCATTCTGCTGCTCCGGTTGCTGCTGTTGCTGCTGCTGGTCCTGGTCTTGCTGCTGGTCCTGTTGTTGCTGTTGCTGCTGTTGTTGCTGCTGCTGGTCCTGTTGATTCTGGTCCTGGTCCTCCGGCGGCAATTTCAGCTGGGCCACCCGCAGGTTCTCGCGGGCCTTCATATTCGAGGGATTGCCACGGAGCACCTTCTTGTAGTATTCGATGCTCTGCTTGTAGTCCTGACGGTTGAAAGCCATGTTGCCCAAATTGTAGTTGGCTTTCTCCTTGATGGACGTGTCAGAGGCACTTTTGCCGAGACGATCGTAGATATCCATCGCCTGTTTTATCATCACGCTGTCCTGTCCGCCGCTGAGCATCACCATCGACAGTGCCTTGTTGAAAAGGGCCGGCTCGGATGCGGGCGCGATGTTGAGTGCGTCCTGATAGAAATCGAGGGCCTTCTGATAATTGCCGTCATTGAATGCCTTGTTGCCGTCCTTTATGAAATTACGCTCCGCCTTGACTGATGTGTCATTGCCGGCGGCAGCCTCGCCGTAGCCTATGGCCATGAGCAGGAGGGCTACGAAAGCAGCTCTTGCCGCTGCGGCAAGCACCGGAAGAGCCATGCGGAAATGCAGGATATTATTTCTTGTCTTTTGCATCTTTACTGAAGAGATTGACGTTTTTGAGCCAGCTGATCTTGCGTTCGAGCACGAAGAGGTCGATAAGCAGCAGTATCAGGGCTATCCATGTGAACGTGGGAAATTGCTCGGCGCTGGTCTTATACTCCACACGGTCGAACTCACCCTTGTCGAGATTGTCGAGCGACTGGGTCAGTTCTTCCAGAGCCTTCGACGATGCTCCGTTGACGTAGACGCCCTTACCGGCCTTGGCGATTTTCCGGGCGGCATTCTCATCGATCTTCGTCACCACCGTCTCGCCGTTGCGGTCCTTGAGGTAGTTGCCGTTGCGGTCGATGGGAATCATTGAGCCCTTGGCAGAACCCACTCCGATGACATCCACCTGAATGCCATTCTTGACAGCCTCCTCGGCAGCCTTGATGGCGTCGCCCTCGTGATCCTCGGCATCGGTGATGAGGATTATCGCCTTGCCCACCTTGTCGTCCTGGCTGAAGGAGTTGGCCGAGAGGTTGATGGCATCCGTTATCGACGTACCCTGCATCTGCACCATTTCGGGTGAGAGTTCGCCCAGATACATCTTGGCGGAATAATGATCGGGTGTGAGGGGCATCTGGGTTTTGGCCTCTCCGGCGAAAACCACGAGTCCTACCTTGTCATTGCCAAGCTGGTTAAGAAGCTTCTCCAGGAGGAGTTTTGCACGGTCGAGCCGCGACACACCGCCGGGATCATCGTTGGAGGATGCGAGCATGGAGTTGGAGAGGTCGAAGGCTATCATTATCTCGATGCCGTTGACCCTCGACTGGCGCGACTGCTTCTCGCCGTAGCGCGGACGTGCGAGCACAATCACGATCGCCACGATGGCAAGGAGTTCGAGAACGATCTTGATTCTCGGCTTATATTTCGAGGCATCAGGCATCAGCGCACTGATGATGTCGGATTTTCCGAAGCGCTTGAGCTTGCGCCTGCGTGCGGCCTGCGCCAAAAGGAACAGTCCGCCTATAAGCAGCAGCGACGCCAAGAGCAGAAGATGTGAGGGATATGCGAAATCCATAGAGGTCAGGGTATTGAGCGCGTCACGGTGTAACGCAGCAAAAGTTCTACAAAAATCAACGCAAAGGCGATCCATGCGAAGAGCATGTAGTCGTCCTCGGTGTGTGTGAATCTACGCACATCCATGCGGGTCTTCTCCAGCTGGTCGATCTCGTCGAACACCTCGGCAAGCACCTTGTTGTTGGTGGCACGGAAATATTTGCCGTTGGTCTCTTCGGCTATCTGCTTCAGGGTGGCTTCGTCGATCACCACCTTCACATCCTGATATTCCACGCCGAAGGCGGTGCGCACAGGCATGGGGGCCGTGGTGTTGGAGCCCACACCGATAGTGTAGATCTTCACACCCATTTCCTTGGCGATGTCGGCAGCGGTAAGGGGCGCCACAATACCGGTGTTGTTCGATCCATCGGTAAGAAGGATTATGCTCTGGCTCTTTGCCTTGCCGTCCTTTAGACGGTTGAGCGAGGTGGCAATGCCGTCGCCGATGGCCGTGCCGTCGGGCAGACTGTTCATCCGCAGTCCGTTGATGTAGTTGAGCAGAGCCGAATGGTCCACTGTCATCGGCACACCGGTAAGACTCTCTCCAGCGAATATCACCACTCCTATGTTGTCGCCGTCGCGGCCGGAGATGAATTGCTGTGCCATATCCTTGGCAGCCTCAAAACGGTTGGGCGAGAAATCGCGGGCAAGCATACTGGTGGACACGTCAAGGGCCAGGATTATGTCGGTGCCTTCGGTGGGAGTGGTCTGCCAGCTGTTCTTGAGCTGCGGTCGAGCCAGGATCACGAGCAGACAGGCGAATGTGAGCAGGCGCAGCACGAAGAGTACATGGCGCACCTGCGCGCGCCACGGAGTGCCAATCCTGGCAAACGGCTGGGTGGTGGACATCGCCATCGACGCACGCGCGTTGCGCTGCTTCAGGACGTACCACACCACCAGCGGCACCAGGAGCACCGGAATGAGCCATAGATATATTGGATGTGCGAATTGCATTACTTATCTTTATTGTTGTTTTTGGGGTTGTTTTCGGCAGATTCCTCAGCATCGGAGTCCGGCTCCGGACGTGTGGATTCCACGAAAGAGTATATAGTGCCGTAGGCCTTCTCCATATCTTCACGCGCAGGGGTGAAGGCTGCGAATTTCACGAAATCGGAGAGTTCGAGCATCCGGTCGAGCTGATCGACGGTGAGGTGAGCCTCCTTGTTCTCGCGCAGCTCCCTTATGATCTGGCGCGACGTCATCTCCATTGCGTTGATGTCGAAACGTCCCTTCAGATAGGTGCGCCATATATCAGTGGCCTCCGTATAGAATTGCTTAGCAAGACCATTCTCTATCAGGTGCTTGTCCTTAAGCTTCTGGAGGCTGGAAATAGCGAGGTCGTAAGGAGGCACAGGCTTGCGGGCGACGAATATGCCCGGACCGTTCTTCTTGTAGAAATAGTACACCACCACACCCAGGCCTATCACGGCCAGGGCAAGCACCACCCATATCCACCAGTCGGGGATATAGTCGTACCATCGCGAGGGGATTGCCACCACCTTTTCATCGGGATGTATCTTCAGGTTCTCCACATCGGCCGGGTCGCCGAGTTCCGGACTCAGTTCCACAGGGAACACGCGGAAGGTGAGGATGTCCGACACTGCCGTGTCGCCGCCACAGGCATAGGCGAATCCCGGAAGGGTGAGGATTTCGGCAGGATCGAAGGCCTGGAATGTCATGCGGTAGATGAGCTGTATGCGGCCGTTACCGAGGTCGGCGGAGTCGACAGCACAGTCGGCCAGTTCCATTCCGTAATAGTCCTTGCCTATCTGGGGCATGTCGACGAACACACCGGGATGGGCGTTCTTCAACACCTCGACAGTCACCACAGCGCGGTCGCCCATCACGAGACTTGTAGAATCCGACGTGGCTGTCACTGTCATGGCAGGCTGCTGGGCAAAAGCGGCGAGTGACGCAGCCAGCATCACCACCACAGCGGAAATCACCTTATATATATAGTGCCGGTTGAGCATATCTTTGGATTGAAAGAGGTTTGGATTGTTATCATCTATTTTGCGCGCCTGTTCTTGAAGAGGGAGAGAAGGGCTTTCACATAATCCTCATCGGTGGCTATCGAGGTGAAATCCACACGGCATTTCCGCAGTGTCTCCACCATCGCCTGCTGGCGGTCGTACCACCACTTGCCATAGAGATTGCGCACGCGAGCCGACGAGGTGTCCACCCAGCGGTTGCGCCCTGTCTCAAGGTCGGCGACCCGCATCAATCCAACGTCGGGCATCGAGGAATCGCGCTTGTCGTATACCTGGAGCGCCATCAGTTCGTGGCGGTTGCTCGCCACATTCATCGCCTGCCTGTAGTCGCTGCCGTCGATGAAATCACTGATTATGAAAGTTGTGCACCGGCGCTTCATGGCATCGGCGAAATATCTCACGGCCATGGCTATATCAGTGCCGTTGCTCTTGGGCTTGAAATCGATGAGCTCGCGTATGATGAACAGTATATGCTTCTTGCCTTTTTTCGGGGGGATGAATTTCTCTATCCTGTCGGAGAAGAATATTACGCCGATCTTGTCGTTGTTCTGTATGGCGGAGAAGGCGATCGTAGCCGAGATCTCGGCTATCATGTCGCGCTTGTATTGTCCGACAGCACCGAAAAGACCGCTCGCCGACACATCCACCAGGAGCATCACCGTAAGCTCTCGCTCCTCCTCATAGACCTTCACGAACGGATGGTTGTGGCGCGCAGTCACGTTCCAGTCGATGTCGCGGATGTCGTCGCCGTACTGGTACTCGCGCACCTCCGAGAATATCATGCCTCGGCCCTTGAAGGCGGAGTGGTATTCTCCGGCAAAGATATTCTGCGAAAGTCCGCGCGACTTGATTTCGATCTTGCGTACTTTTTTTAATAGTTCGTTGGCATCCATCAGGAAAATCAGGGTACTTGAATCTTATCGAGGATTTCAGTGATTATTTCGTCGGTTGTGATATTGTTCGCCTCAGCCTCGTAGGTCACGCCGATACGGTGGCGCAGCACGTCGTGGCTCACGGCTATCACGTCTTCGGGGATCACATAGCCGCGCTGACGTATGAAAGCGTAGGCACGGGCGGCACGGGCAAGGCTTATCGATGCTCGCGGCGACGCTCCGAATGCTATGATGCCCGACAGGTCGCTGAGGCCGTATTCGAGAGGATTGCGGGTGGCGAAGACGATATCCACTATGTAGCGCTCGATCTTCTCGTCGACATATATGCGCTCCACTATCTTCTGTGCCTCGGTCACCTCTTCCGGACGGAGGAGAGGAAGCACCTTGTGGTGTTCGTTGCTTATATTCTGGCGTATGATCACACGCTCTTCCTCTTTGGTGGGATAGCCTATCACCACCTTCATCAGGAAACGGTCTACCTGTGCCTCAGGCAGCGGATAAGTGCCTTCCTGTTCGATGGGGTTCTGTGTGGCCATCACCAGGAATGGCTCGTCGAGGGCGAAGGTGTGGTCACCGATTGTCACCTGACGCTCCTGCATGGCCTCAAGCAAGGCCGACTGCACCTTGGCGGGAGCACGGTTGATTTCATCGGCAAGCACGAAATTGGCAAAGATAGGACCTTTCTTTACCTCGAACTGTTCGTTCTTCACGCTGTACACCATCGTACCGATCACGTCGGCGGGGAGGAGGTCGGGAGTGAATTGCACGCGGCTGTACTTGGCGTCAATCAGCTGCGCCAGGGTCTTGATGGCAAGTGTCTTTGCCAGACCAGGCACACCCTCAAGAAGCACGTGGCCGTTGGCGAGGAGCGCTATGATCAGCGACTCCACCAAGTGTTTCTGACCCACGATGGTCTGATCCATGCCGTGGGTTATCATCCTTATGAAATCGTTCTTTGAGGCTACGAGACTGTTCAACTCTCTGATATCTACGGATTCACTCATATTGTTGATATTCGTTGTTTTATGTGATTCTATTATTATGAGATATTGGTCGTTGACTTAAGCATCTGCGGTCGAATCACCCCAGACGTATAAAAAATCAACGGCAAAGTTACAACTATAACGCCATTTATGTTAATAAGGCGTGTTAAAATTGTTTATTAAGTCTTTATGCCCTGAAAATCTTAACCTTTTTTATATAAAGCCATTTCGAATCCCCTCTAAACCAAGCCACCGTTAACACTCCCCCACCCCATCTCGCCGAAGAAGATCCACACCGCTTAAACCGAGCACTGAAATTCAAAAAAATTTAGTATGAATAATATTCTAAAAATCAACCTATAACACAACAAATACGACTAATTTCCGAAAAAAGAACCAAAAAAAGTTGCAAAAAAATTTGCACAGACCAAAAATTGTCCTTAACTTTGCAGCGCAAAACAACGATGGTGTCATAGCTCAGTTGGTAGAGCAAAGGACTGAAAATCCTTGTGTCCCCGGTTCGATTCCTGGTGGCACCACAGAAGACCGCTAATTCTCAATGAGTTAGCGGCCTTTCTTTCACTTACACCCTTCCAAGTCACCACATCAGTCACCACCCTCATTGTAATTTGCTGAATCATTGTATATTATGTGTGTCGTGGGATGCACATATCTATTACACTAATATCGTAATAAATTGATTAGCAACGTAAAATCTACTCTCATTCATTATCATTCGCCGTCATTCAACCCACCTATTTCCTCCAATAAGGGGAAACTTTAACAGGCTTTAACTATAATTGCAGAGTGAAAATGTGGTGACCTCAGCCAAAATCTCCACTGGGTCACCACGTCAAATCGTTAAAATATCAAAATAATTTTGTAACTTTGCATTCGGATTGGCTTTGCCAATCCAGACATACTGAAAAATAAGAAGCGTTATGCTCATCTTGTTTGTTGAAAACGTAGGAAATTTTCAAGACGATGCAAGAGATAGCATAGTGGTTCTCACGCATATGCGTGGGTCACTATTGTTACATCTGCATCAAAGGTTTCCTACGACCATCAACAAAGACGTGGCATAGTTGGCTCACGTATTCTTTTCGTATAACTACCGCAGAGCTATCGGTAAAAAAATAATATCTCAATATGGGCTTTTTGGATTTTTTATTCGGCAAAAAGAAAGATGAACAGCCTAAAACTGGGTCCTCTACTTCACATGCAGCTCAAAAGCCATTAACTCCGAAGCAAACGCAGTCTCAAACGAAATCTACGGCTTCAAAGCCTTCTTCTCATACTTTAGAGCCATTCGTATTCAAATCGGATTGCCACCAACGTTTTGAAAACGGAAACGAAGTAATGGGGTTACAACAATGTACACGTACCGTTAGTGTCGAGAAAAATACAAATGGTTGCCGCGGCTATAAACTTAATCCCGGTGACGGCTACATCGTTAAAGTTTTTAATGATGATCTCGGCAAGCCTAATATGTCTGATAAGCCGATGCGTATAATGAGTAAGACTGCTAATAAAGTTGAACTTCGAGGGTTTCCCATTGAAGCACAAACTCCTTTCGGCTGGCAAGAGGTTGACTATCGTGACTACGGTTTGACTGTGTATTATACTAATGGAAAAGTGTCCAAGTGCGTTCTCCATTTGTTTGACCGGAATGTAGACTTGGAATATAGAAAAACAACCAGTTCATCGGCCTATGCCGGTTCTGTTAAGCCAACTGTTACTACTAAAGAAAAGCCATATTGTGAGATTCTAGCAAAAGAGGCTATGAATCATTTACAGAGAGGAAACGATGGGGATGCAGTTTATCATCCAATGTACAAGGCCTGGCGAGAAATTCAGCGTAATCCATCGTCTCTAAAAGATGTGCAGAACAAGGGGTTACTTGGAAATGGTCTATTTGTCTTTATATCCTATGGAACGGTGCAGGATATTGATGACAGACAGCAAATTCTAAGTCTTGCATACTTACTGTTAAGTGATGCTCTAAAGTCGAATCCAAATGATTTGAATATTATCCGTAATAGATTGTTATTGATGCTTCAAGATCGGGAAGCTTTTCAATATACCGTATCCTCTGCAACAGATAAGGAAGTTGGGTTGGCCTTTATGGGCTTCTCTCAATTTGAAAGTCGTGATGCACTATATTCAATGATATATAGTGACCTTAAGAAGTCTCCAGCTTTTTGGACAATTCCTGTTCTAAATTCTACCTTAAGGGATATTGAAAGGAAGATTGATAGTGGATTCTTCGGACAAAATAAAAGTCAAATAAGTGTAGCCGCAGAAGGTGAGAAAAATCATACAAAGGTGTTTACATTCTTGCGGGAGAAGGTATATGATAATGAAGATATAGACTTCTGACGATGGCTAAGAAACAAGAAGATAGATTCATTACACTTGATAATGGAGAAGTGGCTAAAGCTACTTTCC
>CAYZPI010000042.1:0-26418 GCA_964480085.1 uncultured Bacteroides sp.
GGACGCAAGATTTTCATTCTTGAAAGAGCAGTTCGATTCTGCTATGGGCTACAAAATAAACATGATTAAAACAAAAAGACTTTTTAAAGATAGACATGGCAAACCATAAGTCAGCAAAAAAGAGAATCCGTCAGACCATCAACCGCCGTCTGCACAACCGTTACTACGCAAAGACAGCCCGCAACGCTGTGCGTGCTCTCCGCAAATGCACTAATGTAGAAGAAGCTAAGGCTAAGCTCGCCACAGTTTCGGCCATGCTCGAACGTCTCGCTTCGAAGAAAGCTATCTCCAAGAACAAGGCTGCCAACCTCAAGAGCAAGCTCGCGCGCTACGTCAATAAGCTCGCTGCTGCTTGATAAGGCACCCGGATATCACGGCCCATTCGTCTATCGGTTAGGACGCAAGATTTTCATTCTTGAAAGAGCAGTTCGATTCTGCTATGGGCTACCCAAGCTGTACGGCTCCCCGCCGTACAGCTTTTTTTGTATCCGTATCCTTCATATTGCCATAAATCATTTTATAGTGTTCATCTCAATTCAAGGCAACTGTTCAACTATCAAAAAAATCGTAAAGCGTTGATTTGTAGGGACGCGTCATGCCGCGTCCGCTCAGCGCCGCTTCTTCTTACGTAGGGCGACAAGCTCCTCCACACGACCACTATGATGATAAGTCTCGGTGAAATATTTCGAATCGATGGGCGCAATGCATATACCTATTTTGGTGGATGCATGGATCATATTGTTGTCGCCTACGTATATTCCCACATGCGACACACGGTGCTTGTCCTTGCCCGTGCAGAAGAACACTAAGTCGCCGGGCTTCAGCTCTGATTTCTTTATTTCCTTACAATGCTCGCCCTGCTCACGCGACACCCTGGGCAATTTGATGCCTAACGCCTCGTCGAACACTGCGAACACGAATCCCGAGCAATCGGTGCCCTTGCGCGTCTTGCCTCCATAGAGATAAGGAACGCCGAGCCAGGCATACGCCTCGTCGAGCAGAGCGTTGACATACTGGTCATCGGTATGCGGGGGCTTGGTGGATGGCTTGCCGGAGTGTCCGCCTGAGTGCCTGCTTGAGTCCTTCACGTCTTTTTTTCCTCCATGTACCCTCTCGGTACCCTGGTCGCCGCGCACCACATGACGGTTGGAGTGACACGAGGTCATGACCAGCATTGCCGTCACCATTATTACAATGAGCATCCTTGTCCGGGATACGACGGCATCCCGGACTCCACTGCATAGATTAGTCAAGACGATTGGTTTCATGCTGCAAAAATAGCCATTAACGCAGTAATATCCAAATATTCACATTAGAAAACCTTGGTTAATTATAGCTAAAATAACTGCAGGGATTTTACATATATTATTCTAATGAGTCTTAATTGCGAATGATTTCTGCTAATTACGGTTAAACTCACATTTTTTCATACAATATCATGTCATATTCTCACGTAAATTGATTAAATTTGCAATAGTTAAACGAATCTATTAACATTTTTAACATATATCGAATATGAAAAAACTCAGGAAAGTAGCACTTTTTGCAGGAATTTCAGCACTGGCACTTGGCGGCGCCGCGCTCTCTTCAAGCCACTCTGCCTCATTGGCTCCCAACGACCAGAAGGCTTTCATCAATGCCGCTGAAAGCACCATCAACGGGGTGGTGTCTGTGAAGAGCTTCGCCACTCCAAGGGCAAGCTATAACCAAGGTGCCGGTGATTTTTTCAACGATCCTTTCTTTGAATATTTCTTCGGAGGCGGTCCGCGCGGACGTCAGCCTCAGCAACAACAGCCTCAGCAGCAGGAAAGGCAGACGGGGCTCGGATCCGGAGTGATAATAAGCGGTGACGGCTACATCGTCACCAACAATCACGTGATCGACGGTGCCGACCGCCTGGAGATCACCCTCAACGACAACCGCAACTACGAGGCCACCGTGATTGGCTCCGACCCGAATACCGACCTGGCGCTGCTCAAGATAGAGGCCGACGACCTCCACGTGATCCCCATGGGCGACTCCGAGAAGCTGCATGTGGGTGAATGGGTACTCGCCGTGGGCAATCCGTTCGGATTCACCTCCACAGTCACCTCAGGCATCGTGAGCGCCAAGGGACGAAACATATCCTCGATGAGCGGCGGCTCACGCGCAGGCAACATCGAATCATACATCCAGACAGATGCCGCACTTAACGCCGGCAACTCCGGCGGCGCGCTGGTCAACCTCGATGGTGAACTCGTGGGCATCAATACTGCGATCTATTCTCAGACCGGCAACTATGCCGGGTGCTCGTTCGCGATCCCAACCTCCATTGTAAATAAGGTGGTAGGCGACCTCAAGCAATACGGAGCAGTGCAGCGCGCTGTGCTTGGCGTGCGCATCACCGAGCTCACCCCCGAAGTGGTGAAGGAGAAGAAGATCAAAGGTGTCAATGCCGGTATCTATGTCGGAGGCGTGGAGGATGGTTCCGCCGCTCAGGAGGCCGGAATCCAGGAAGGCGATGTCATCGTGTCTGTGAATGGGCACGACACCCCCAATTTCGCACTCCTACAGGAGGCTGTAGCCAAATGCAGCCCGGGCGATGTGGTAAACGTAGATTTCTACCGCGACGGATCGAAGATGCAGAAGAAGGTGAAGATGCGCAACGGCAAGGGCAACACCTCTATCACACGCGCCGGCAATATTTCTGACCTCGGATGCAATTTCGCACCCATATCCAAGGAGAAGAAGGCCCGCCTGAAGATCAGCAACGGCATTGAGGTGAAGGACATCGAGGCCGGACCAATGAAAGCTGCCGGAATCCAGGATGGATTCGTAATCGTGGAAATCAACGACACCCCCGTGTCGAGGGCCGAGGATGTGGAGAAGCTCTACAATGCCGTGATGAAGGACGATGAGGCAGACAAAGTATTCGTCGTGAAGGGCATCACATCCACCGGCAGAGTAAAATACTATGTGGTGGAACTCGCAGAGTAAGGCCTGAGACTTCAGCCTGAAACGCCTCCATCCTACAGATAGCTTCATGTAAAATTACAGCCTTCCAATTGTTACAATACATCCGGAAGGCTGTAATATTTTCGATTGTGTATGATTGTTGTAACATTTACAGCAATCATATTTTATTATATATCAATACATTACATAAACATCTCAAATTAATCATTCTATTAACATTCATTCACATTTTGAATTTTGATATGTGTCGCACTACCCGTAATTTTGAAACGTCAAAACAAAACAACGACTAAAACAATAAGCAAAAACTGATACTAACATAACTGTCAAACCATCAAAAACCTCATCAAAATGAAAACTTACTTCGACATACGCTTTGAATTCGACCACGACACAATCCACGATTCAATCGAACGTCAACTGGCTCTCGGTGCTCCCGACTATATCTGTGTAGCCGACGATGAGGTGCTGATGAACTCCCGCAAGGACTCGAAATACCGCTCCGCCGTCAACAACGGTATGTTCACTATATGCGACAGCTCATACGTGACAAAGAGCATCAAGCTCGTTCACAACGAGGAATATGACCAGTACTATGGATCCCATTTCTTCCTTGACATCCTCAGCGAGCGCAAGCACCGCATGATGCTCCTCGGCAGCTCGGAAATGGAGCTCAGAGGTCTCAAGCGCGAGATGATGAGATACAATCCTGATGTGAAGACCATGAATTTCGTGGAGCTGCCTTTCGGCGAAGTCGATGATTTCGACTACCGTGCCATCGCCCGCATGATCAACGCCGACGGTTCCGACATCATCTGGATAGCCCTCGATTCTCCCGACCAGGAAATCTTCATGGCAAAACTGAAACCGCTGCTGAAGCGCGGTGTGATGATCGGCATCGGTGCCGCCATCAAATATTTCAACGGCTCAGTAGCAGAATACGGTCAGGCCGCCACCTCCCCCACCCGGCAGATCGCACATCATTTCAGCATGATGAAGAAGCTCCCCGGCATGCTGGTAAAGGAATGGTTCAACACTGCTGTAAGAGGCAAGTCGACCGAAATCAAGGAACGCTATGCATTCCAATCAATCTAAGACATCACACTACACTACGAAAGACACATAACACACAAGCCACCGGACACACTCAACGGACATCCGGTGGCGTTTTTCATGTCCGGGAGTTCCCGGGAGACGGGGACGAAGCTTATCAGCAGTAGTAATCCACGCAGGCCCGTGCCACCTTATGTGGAGCCATGATTGAGGCCGCGGCCAAATGGGCCGGATGACCGGCATACACAGCCACCGACTCCATGTCGGGGAGGAGTGCGGTGAGCACCAGATCCCAGTCCTCTGTCTCATTTGCATTGATACCCACCTCTATGCTTTCGAGCACGTCGATCCGGGCAGGAAGAGTGATGAGCGCATCCCGGAATGCCTCGGCTACGGCCTGCCGCTCGGCGCGTGTACCACTGAATTTGAACGATACCACATGCTTTACCATAATAATGTCATTTGATCTGTTTGATAGTGAGTCATTGGAATTTCTGATGCAAATATACAAAGATTCACTGACAACTCCAACATCTTCTCCTGTGAATGACCTCACACCGGACGGTTTTTGACGTTCTCAATGTGGTGCCTGACTATTTCTTTATGGCTGCCATTGGCCACGGCTTCCCGCAGTGCGGCGAGTACGGCCGGCTTGTCCTTGTATCGCACTTGGTAATGGTTTTTCCTGATTTTCGAGAGTATCGACTTCACTTCATCGGGATAACAGACATACGTGTTGTAGGGAATGTCGCCAACCTTCTTCAACTTACAATCGCCGTAGAACACGATGACGGAATAGAACGGAACCTCGGCAGCGGCCTTAAGCCGCTTCCTCAATGCGTCGATATGGCCTTCGTTCTGAAGTACCGGATTGTAGAATTCAAATTTCTCCTTACCGTGACCCACCACCTTTATCCAGTACTGGTAATAGCCCTTGCCATAGATCCAGCCGGTGTAGTCCTTCACCTCGAACACGATGATGCCCACATCCGTCACCATCACGGCATCAATCTGCGCATACCTGCCGTTGCCGCGGTGTACATACAAGTCATGAAACAGCAAATCCGGCGACACACCCATCTTCAGCAGACGCAGGATGAGACTGCGCTCCGACGGCGTGCCCCTGCGCCGCCGTGTCACCTTACGGATAAGCGTACGGTTGGTCCACCAATGATACACAGCGATAGACAACACCGCCGCGACCACCAGCAGGACAATAATGGTAAATTCTTTATTGTGCATCACTTACCGCTCAGATAATTTACCTGCATTGCCGGACATTTGATCCAGTCGACCATATCAAGAGTATTCACCGGCACCCTGCCGTCGACAAGTTCGGGGATGTTGTAGGAGTTTTCCTGGTCGGTGTAGAACCTCTTCGGATGCTGCTGGGGCAGCATGAATGCCTTCGAACAATTTCCCGCCGCATCGATATGGGTGAAATAAGGCCTGGTATATAGTCCGTCGTCACGCCGGCTGCTGAAAACCATCCACTTGGAATTTTTGCTCCACGAGTGGTAACTGTCGACATCCTCGCTGTTGGCCGCATCCATGGGACGCCACTCTCCCGAGGACAGGTCGCATATCCACAGGTCGGCGTCCTTGTGCCATATCTTGAAATTGCCGTAATCACTAAGGGTTGCCACCAGCCACCTACCGTCGCCGGATGGACGAGGAACAGCCATCGACTTGCCCGAAAGACCGGCAATCCCCCCATACTCAGCCCCGGCATTGTAGATGGTGTCCACAGTGGAGCCGAACGTGCCGTCGGCAGGATTGAAATCGATGGCGCAGATGCTGTACTTCACATCCTTGTAGCACTGTGGCAGGCTGTCGGGCAAAGCCGCCGAACAGAAAAACATCTTCCTGCCATCGGCGGAGAACACCGGGAAAGTCTCCAGACGCGATGGGTCGCGCAGCAGCGGTGAGGAGAAGGCTGTGTTCGTCTCCAGGTCGTAGACCACCACATCGGACTTGTCGTCGATCACCTCCGTGACGTTCGGGTCCGATGTGTGGAACACCTGGAAGATATCGTTCACCGAATACGCGATGTACCTCCCCGAAGGATGCCAATAGGGATAGGTGAAGTTTGCTATCGTGGAGTCGGTCTTTGTGTCGAGCCTGTACCGCTGATCGCCACGTGCGATATATGTAGCCGAGCCGTGGCTGCGCATGTGCAGCTGCATGTCGCCCGCGCTCTTGTTGCGGAACGAATGGCAGTTGACGCAGTTGCCCTGGTTGGCGGTGTTTTCATAAATCGCCTTCTCATCGTAACTGCCAAGATCACGCTGGTATATACCCATCATCCGCCATGTGCCGTAGAGCGGAGGGATCAGGCGGTAGACGAGAGTCGGGTCGATGGAGTCCGGCGACACGATGATGTCAAAAGGGGTGTACGCTTTCCATCCGCCATCGTACGTACAGACGGTCACTTTTATCGTTCCCGGACACGAAATCATCTTGCTCCACTGTTTCTGAGGTATCTCGATGTCGCCATTCTGTCCGGTCACGGTCAGCGAATCGTCGCCATATCTGAAGATGGCGCCCACCTTGCCCTGAGGCTCCATCACATGGAAATTAAGGGGAGCGATGTTGCAAGGTACCGTCACACCCACATAGTCGGGATAAATGCTCGGCTGCCGGTCTATATGTCCGGATATATCGATGTTCTGTGAGCATCCGGCAAGTGCAAGCACCGCCAGTGCCATCATAATGTGTATCTTCATTTCTGGAATGTCAGTATCAAAAAAGCGTTGAGGAATTGCCGGGCCACCAACTGGTCGGGATTCACCTCCACTATGGACCTGAGCTCACGCTGCAGCCCACGGGGGCTCATGTAGTGGTTCTCGGCGGGTATCGCCCTGCGCTTGGATCCAAGCACACTGTCGGCCTCCACCAAGACATCGTTGTCGAGGAAACGGCGCATATCTTTCGCCCAACTCCTATAAAACAGAGTCTTCTCCAGCTGTGCGATAAGTTTCTCAGCCACACGGTAATTGCCGTAGGCAAGCTGAATGGTGACGAGCTTGCACGTCTCCTCGGGATTGAAATCGCCCGGCGTGACAATGTCGGTGTCGAAGGCGGCACGACGCGCCGCAGCCATGAAATCGCAATGATAATACATATCGCTCATCATCTGCTGGTCGGCTTTCTTCACAAGGGGCTGGTTCTTCATGAAATAGTCGATGAATGGCTTATATTCCCACATCCTCTCCTCCAATGCGCCTTTCTTGGCCAGGGCGAGGAAACGGTAGCTCGTGAAGGGCGTTCCGGACCCGTCGTAGGGCATAGCGATAATCGCATCCCACTCGCCGCGCAGTGCATGGTAACGCATCTTCTGATTGTCATATACGGAAGAGCCATGCACCACCGCATAGACATTAAGCATGCCGGCGAAGAGCGCTGCGAGCACAACCGACGCCCATATCCATTCGCTGTGCATGGTGGTGGCCTTCGCCCTGCCCGTCATGGCCGCCACCACCATGCACAGCGACATCGCCGACAAAGCGTAGAACATCATGTGATAGGTGGCGTTCAGGTCATAGTACAGCGCGGGAGTCAGAGCCGTAAGCAATGTATAGGTGAATCCCGACTGGTAGAAAAGCCAACCCAAAGCCACCGACAGAGCCACGTATGCCACTCCGAAATACCACCGGCAATGTCTTGCCATCATATCATAGAGCAACATTCCCAATGCCGCGAACAACGCCGAGCTACCCGCGATAAAATACAGTCCCACCGACAATACCTCCCCCACCACGATGCGGGTAGATGTCACGCATCTGCGTCCGGCACAGGTATATGCCCACAATGCCAGCGCACTGAGGAGCATCGCGATATGTCCCTGATACTTGTAGTAAGAACTCTCAAGACACAGGAAAAGGCAAATGCACGGCACGGCAGCGAAAACCACCATGAGAAATCCGGACTTACCGCTGCATCTGACCAGGAACACGATAATGCCACAATAAATTGCGGCAGTGAGCAACGGTCCCACCCATATATAGCGCATGAACTGGGTGAGGAACGAGGCAATCAGCTGTGCCACTCCGCCCGGTTCCTGCAGCGTGCCGAACACATAATGCCAGTCGAAAAGGAATATGTAGCTTTCTTCAAGACTGGTAAAACGGTAGGCTTGCAGCAGGTAGGAAAGAAGCAGCAGCACGAGGACGATGAGCATGATCATCACCCTCGCTGCATTACGGTTGGTCTTCATAACATCCATAGACAAACCTATTGGAATTCTAACCTATTGACCCGTAGCATCTCAGATCTCGACTGGGATAACCTGCAGGTCGGCCGCTCTCGACGACGACCCCACCATCAGTTCGTAGGAGCCGGGCACCACGCGCATCGTGCCCGTGGTGGCATCCCAGTTCTCGAAAAGTTCGCGTGGGAAATCGATCTTCACCACCTTGGTCTGACCCGGCATAAGCTCCACGCGCTGATAGCCGCGCAGCGTCTTGTTCGGGCCGTCGGTGTCGGCGGGACGGCGCATATACACCTGTACGACCTCCGTACCCGCCTTGCGTCCGATATTGGACACGGGCACAACCACCTGTCCGTTCTCGTACTTCGGTTGTCCGTAGTCAAAAGTAGTGTAGCTCAGGCCGTAGCCGAACGGATAGAGTGGTTCCTCCTTTAAATAGCGGTAGGTGCGTCCATCCATGCGGTATTCATCGAAATCAGGAAGCTGTGCGTCGCCGGTATAGAAGGTAACGGGAAGCTTACCGGAGGGGTTGTAATCGCCGAAGAGCACATCTGCCACCGCGTGACCTCCCTGCTCGCCGGGATACCATGCCTGCAGGATGGCGTCGCAGATCTCATTCTCCTGGGTGAGCGCCACGGCGCTGCCGCTGCAGTTGACAAGCACGATCTTCTTTCCGGCCTCATGAAGGGCCCAGAGCAAATCACGCTGCGCCTGCGGAAGCTCAATGGATGTGCGGTCGCCGTTGTCAAAGCCTGGTTCCTGCACCTTCTTCTCCTCCCGCTCCAATAACGGGGAGATGCCGCCTACGAAAATCACTGTCTGTGCGTCTCCGGCGAGAGCCACGGCATCAGCGGGAGTCACGTCGACCGAACGCAACACATCGAAATTGAGCGACGCTCCGTCGGCGTGCTGGACATACTCCACCACCACGTCGTATGTGCGGCCTTTCTTCACATTCCACTTGCGTGAGTTGTAAGCCACGCCGTTCTTCTCGTAGCGGTTGTGGATTGTGTCGCCGTTGATTATGATACGCAGCTCATCGTCGTTGCCCGTATTGATCATAAGTGTCTCGTCGGTGTCGGCAGTGAACGTGCCGGTCATGCGTGTGGAGAAATCGGTGAGGCTGACTCCCGTCTCGAACACGGTGTTGCCGCCGTTGTCGAGCTTAACGGGCGCTGCATAGCGGGTGTTCACCACCGGGGTTCCTTCCATCTTGGTATTGTTCCAGTAAGCGGCGCTCATGCCGGACTTGCCGTCCGGAGCCACAAACTTGTCTATGATGCTCTCCTCGCTCTTGAGCGCGGTGATGCCGCAGCCTTTGGCGTAAGATACGTCGCCTATCTTATCCTGTATGCCTTCGAGCACTGTCACTGTGTGTCCCGGCTGACCGTAGTAGATGCCCCATGTCATTATCGAGTCGGCGGCGTTCGGGCCCATCACCATCACTCCCTCTGAGCTTTTGGGAAGCGGAAGGATACCGTTGTTCTTCAGGAGCACCATCTGCTCCTGTCCCATCTTGCGGGCAAGGGCGAGGTGTTCGGGACTGCCTACGACGCTCATCGGTATCCGCGTCCACTCCACCAAGGAGTCCGGATCGAAATTGCCCACACGGAAACGTTCGGCGAGCAGACGCTTCACGCTGGTGTTGATCTCATCCTCGGAGAGGTCGCCACGGCGCACGGCATCAGGGAGGTTGCGGTAGACACTGCCGCACTCCACGTCCGTTCCGGCGCGTACACCCTGCGCCGAAGCCTCGGTGGCGTCCTTGGCTGTCTCGTGGCGATTGGGTTTGTAGAAATCGTCGATGGCGCCGCAGTCCGACACCACCAGTCCGTCGAATCCCCACTCGTTGCGGAGGATCGACTGCAGGAGGCGGTCGCTGCCGCAGCAGGGGTCGCCCTCGAAGCGCTGGTAAGCACACATCACCTCTCGCACGTTGCCGTCCTGTACAAGTGTCTTGAAGGCGGGGAGATAGGTTTCCCACAGCTCACGCTGAGGCAGGTTCTCGATATTGAAGGAGTGGCGGGTTTTCTCAGGACCGCTGTGCACGGCGTAGTGCTTGGCGCAGGCGAGGAGCTTGTGGTAGCGCGAAGAGCTGTCGCCCTGGAGTCCTCGCACCACACGCAGTCCCATCCTTCCGTTCATGTAGGGGTCCTCGCCGTAGGTCTCCTGACCGCGGCCCCACCGGGGATCGCGGAACACGTTGATGTTGGGAGTCCAGAACGACAGGCCGCTGTATTTTCCCTGCTTGCCCAGCGAGCGGGCGAGGGTGTTCTTGGCGCGGGCCTCGTCGCTCACGGCGGTGAACACTTCTTCTATAAGGTCGTCGTCGAACGACGCAGCCATGCCTATGCACGATGGGAACACGGTGCAGAGACCGTTGCGCCCCACTCCGTGCAGGGCCTCGCTCCACCAGTCGAAGGCAGGGATGCCGAGATGCTCGATAGCCGGCGAACTGTTGCGCATCAGCGCGGTCTTCTCTTCGAGGGTGAGGCGTGAGCAGAGGTCGGCGGCGCGCTGTTCGGGCGTGAGATCCGGGTTCTGGTATGGGTATTTCTGCGGTGTAGCCGACATAGCTACAGCCGCGCATATAGAAGCAAATATTAATTTTTTCATGTCTATTTTCAGGATAATAGGATAAGACGCCAGGCACGATAGCCGGGTCAACACTCGTTTTTTATTAATTACTACATTGTCGATCTCAGAATGGGGCGCACCTCATCGAGATGGTCACGGTATTGTTTCTGCTCGCCGGGCGACATTTTGTCGTACATCAGGGTTTCCCGGGCCTTGGCGAGACCGGGGGCATCGAAATTGGCCTTGTCGCGGAGCATGTGCTTCACCGCCCAGTCAAACCACACATAATGTTTCTTATCTTCGTGTTTCCTTCCTTCACTTTCCATGTCTTTCCATCCATTATCAGTTCAAGTTTCGCAAGCTCAACTTGAAGATTATAAGCATATAAGGTTATGAGATTAAAAGAACGTATCAGATTTTTTCAAAAGGACTTGGCACGATCTTCCTCATTAACGAATCTCCGCCAAAAAAATCTGTAACCGTCATATAACCTTATAAGCTAATAACCAGCGAAGCGATAACCCTCAAGTTGAGCTTGCGAAACTTGAGTTATCAGCCTTTTCGCAAAGTTAAAAAAAAAACAGGACACAAACAAATCCCTCCGTCGAAAAAAGATTGTTACATTTCGACATTTTTCTTGTAACATTATCGGGATTGTATCAATGTTGTAATGGTTTCTTTGATATATAACATACTATCTATCAAATTATTAAATACCATATTCCCATATATTTCATCATTAACATTTATTTGCATATAACATTTTCAACCTGATTTCCGAAACAAACGTTGTAATGGCAAACAACAAAAACAACAGAAATCAACTAAACTATCAACTCTCAAAAATTCCGAAATTATGAAGACTATCGCAACATCCGCAATCAACGCAATCTCAAAGTTCCAGCTTTTCATCCTGGCAATCGTTATGGGCCTCGCCCTCACATCATGCTCCGCCAACGATGACGAGCCTTCGACTCCCTCCGCTGCATCAGGCAAGATCACAGACGCACGCGTCACATTCACATACACCGTACCCGAGGAGCTCTTCCGCTACGCAGAGATAACCGTGTGCTACAACAACAACGAGGGCACAGACGCAAGGTGGCAGCCCATGCTCAGCAACACATTCACCGTGACATACGACCTCAACAAGTTCCCCGTGACCGCACCAGTGGTGATGGTGTACGACACCACCAACCGCCCCGCCTACGGCGTGGACGTCGACTGGGACATCACAATGGACATCGAGGCAGTCCTCACCATCGACGGACGCAAGGAGGTGCGCACATGCAATGACGTGTACTCAATCAACGGTGACCTCGGCGCCGGAATCGACGCACTGATGAAGAACGTACTCGACCGCACCTTCGCTGTGAAGATCTCTAAGAGCGGCGACCTGCAGTTCGTAAACTAATTTTGAAAGAAACACTGATACTAAGAAACACACACCCTCTCTCCAAAGGTATTATTAAGAAATAAGTTTTGATAGTTACATAGTTTCGGTTCGGTCACGCAGGGATGCGCGGCCGTTTTTCTTTGGCTGGGAGGCAGGGCGCCCTCGCCCTGCTAGCATAAACATGGTGACCGGGAGGCACAATCTCATCAGCCATTCAAAACTAAATTCGACTTTCCATATCCGGAAAAAGCTAAAGCAGGAAATCGAGGTAGTTTTCGGGAGTCACGGTCTCCGCTGAACGACATGGATAGGAGTCGATGAATGCTTTCGGGAAACGTGCGTTGCTATTGCGAGGATTCCATTTCATCTCAAAGATAGAAAATTCGCCGTCTGCTTCCTCTACAAAGTCGATCTCCTTCTGATCGGTAGTCCTCCAGAAATAGTAATTGACCCTCCTTCCGGAATAGGTGTTTCGCTTAATGCGTTCCATAATGAAAAAGTTCTCCCAAAGTCCGCCTATATCGGAGCGCAGGGTGACGGGGGCGAAGTTGTTGATAATGGCATTCCTTATGCCAGTGTCATAGAAAAAGATCTTCTTTGCTTTCTTAAGCTCATTGCGCAGGTTTCGGCTCAGCCCCGGAAGCCTGTAGATTACAAAGCACTTTTCGAGCAGGTCAACATACCGCTCGACTGTTTTGGTATCGCTTCCCACCGTAGAGGCGAGTTCATTGTACGACACCTCGCTGCCTGTCTGCAACGCAAGCGCAATCAATATCTTCCGCAGCAGATCCGGCTTACGCACCGAATCCAGTTCGAGAATATCCTTATACAGATAACTGTCGGAAAGATTGGATAGGATATCCTTGGCATCCTCAAGATGAGAAAGCACATCGGGATAGCTGCCGTATACCAACCGGCTTTCAAGCAATTGACGGGTCCGGATAAGGCCGTAGGTGTCATATATCTCTCCTGTGGACACAGGGTACATGTCATATTCAAACTTGCGCCCTGTCAATGGTTCGTTTATGCGGTCACGCAATCCAAGCGAAGAAGATCCCGTAACAAGTACCTGAACATCCGGATAATTATCTATGATTCTCTTTATCACCAATCCGATGTCGTCGACACGCTGTGCCTCATCCACCATAACAACCTTGTTCTGCCCAATCAATAACTTTAGATCGGGAGTAGAGATTGATCTTAGTGTATCTCTTACTATGGGATCGTCGCAGTTCAGGGATAGTACCTGATCATCCATCTCTTTTATAAGCATGTCGAACAATGTACTTTTACCCACCTGCCGCGCTCCTATGAGAATTATGGCTTTCCCCTGTCCTATTTTCGATGATATCACCTGCTCTAATTTCCGTTTGATCATGACCGTAGCTTTTTTATAAAAGTTCTATTTGGAATTTTTAGTACAAATATAGCGAATAATTATCCTAATCCAAAATTTTATGGATTTTTTTGGATTATAATCCAAAAACTTATGAATATTTTTTGGATTACAATCCATTGTGTCTGAAATGAGCATGAAAAAAATTGTTACATCCAATGCCTGTAATTGTAATATTGTATAGATTGTATAAGTATTGTCATTATTGGTTTTACAGGCAATACATTAATTTACAGTAAATTATAGGCTATTTTTCAACCTAACCACTCTTTAACATTTATTTGCATATAATATTTTCAACCTGATTTCCGAAACAAACGTTGTAATGGCAAACAACAAAAACAACAGAAATCAAATAAACTATCAACTCTCAAAAATTCCGAAATTATGAAGACTATCGCAACATCTGCAATCAACGCAATCTCAAAGTTCCAGCTTTTCATCCTGGCAATCGTAATGGGTTTCGCATTCACATCATGCTCCGCCAACGATGATGAGCCCTCGACTCCCTCCGCTGCATCGGGCAAGATCACCGACGCACGCGTCACATTCACATACACCGTGCCCGAGGAGCTCTTCCGCTACGCAGAGATAACCGTGTGCTACAACAACAACGAGGGCACAGACGCAAGGTGGCAGCCCATGCTCAGCAACACATTCACCGTGACATACGACCTCAACAAGTTCCCCGTGACCGCACCAGTGGTGATGGTGTACGACACCACCAACCGCCCCGCCTACGGCGTGGACGTCGACTGGGACATCACAATGGACATCGAGGCAGTCCTCACCATCGACGGACGCAAGGAGGTGCGCACATGCAATGACGTGTACTCAATCAACGGTGACCTCGGCGCCGGCATCGACGCACTGATGAAGAACGTGCTCGACCGCACTTTCGCAGTGAAGATCTCTAAGAGCGGAGACCTGCAGTTCGTAAACTAATGAATAGTGAATAACGAATAGTGAAGAATTAACAGTGAACAATGAATAAGCTCAAGCCGGATGGCACTGTTCACTATTCGTTATTCACTATTCACTGAGAAAGAAATAGGATTTTGATAGTTACATAGTTTCGGTACGGCCACGCAGGGATGCGCGGCCGTTTTATGTTTACAGGGAGGCAGGGCGTTCATGTCCTGCCTCCCTGTAAACACCGTGCCTTCGCAGTTCTTTTGCTTGTTTGGGAAATAATAGCTAATTTTGCAAATTATGAAACGCGACAGAATAACATCACATATAAGCGGACTGCATTGGCTCGCCATCGCCGTGGTGGCAATCATCGTCACGGCGTGCGCCAGCATCGGTCGACCGGAAGGCGGTGCGCGCGACGAGACTCCTCCGGTGTACGTGTCATCGAATCCCGCTCCCGGTGCAACCAATGTCAACCGCCAGCAGATCGACCTGTATTTCAACGAGAACGTACAGCTCGAGGATGCCTTCAACAAGGTGGTAGTGTCTCCGGCTCAGAAAAATAACGCCCGCGTGTCGGCCAACGGCAAGCACGTGAAAGTGCTCCTGCAGGACTCTCTGAGGCCCAACACCACCTACACCATCGATTTCGCCGACGCAATCAAGGACCTCAACGAGGGCAATGTGCTCGATGGATTCTCCACTTATTTCTCCACAGGCGACACCATCGACACCCTGAGCATCTCAGGCATTGTGCTACAGGCGCGCAATCTGGAGCCGGCACAGGGAATGCTTGTGGGTGTGTATTCCAATCCCTCGGACACCGCCATACGCACATTGCCGCTGGAACGAATAGCGCGCACCAACCAACTCGGACAATTCTCCGTGCTGAACCTCAAGCCCGGCAGATACCGGGTGTATGCCCTCAACGACATGAACCACGATTTCTACTGGAACCGATCGGAGGATGTGGCTTTCTACGATACGCTCGTTGTGCCACGTGTGGAAGAGATAATCGTCACCGACACCCTACGCTCGTCCACAGGTCAGGACTCGCTCGTGAGCCGCGCCGGACACGCTTATTTTCCCAACGACCTGCTGCTCACATGGTTCAACGAGGATTACAAGTCGCTCTATATGACCGACTACAAGCGCCCGGAACGCAAGATAATCACCCTGAATATGTCCACCGCATACGACTCGCTGCCGGAGATCACCATCGCCTCCGGGAAATTCGAGGGTCTGAGGGCGGAGGATTTCGCCGTGCTGCAGAAGAACGCCACGCTCGACTCGCTTAAATACTGGATTACGGACACCGCCGTGATGGCTGTCGACAGCCTGTACCTGTCGGTGAAATATATGGCAACCGACACCACGGATATGCTGTCGTGGAAGACCGACACCCTGAAGTTCTTCTTCAAGGATGCCAAGAAGAAGGAGAAGAAGAAAAAAGATGAGGAGGCCGACACCCTCCCACCCCCACGCGTGTTCATGGGACTGAAGGCAGAGACCGCCACCTCGCATGAAATCTATATGCCGGTGGTGCTGTCCGCCGATCAGCCAATCGATACTTTCGACATATCGAAGGTACGTCTTGAGATTCAGCAGGACACTCTGTGGGTGGCAGAGCCCAACATACGGATCGAGACCGACAGTCTTATCCCGTTGCTTCGACGACGCATCTTTCACAACTGGACACCGGGAGCCAAGTACCGGCTCTCAGTCGATTCAGCCGCCGTGTGGGGTGTGTACGGGAACGAGAACAATCTGTTCAAGCATGAGTTTTCCGTAAAAGAGAAGGAAAAATACTCCAACCTCACGTTCAACATCACCGGAGCCGACTCCACTGCCATCGTGGAGATTCTCGACACGAAGGACGAACCCATACGGATCATCCCTGCCCCGGATGGAAAGGCCGTTGCACAGTATCTGAAGCCGGGCACGGTGTATGCGCGCCTGTTCCTCGACCGCAACGGCAACGGCAAATGGGACACCGGCAACCTCACCGACTCCATACAGCCCGAAGAGGTGTACTATTACCCGAAAAAGATAGTGCTGAAGGAGAACTGGGACGTGGCGCAGGACTGGAACATCTACGAGACACCAATCGACCTGCAGAAACCCTACGAGATCAAGAAGAACCGTCCGAAGCTGAAGAAGGGCGAGAAGGCTCCGACCTCCGACGACGAGGAGGAAGAAGAGGACGACATCTTCGGCAACGACATGTTCGGCGGCTACAACGACCCCTACTCCAACGCCAAACGCAACAACCAGCGCCGATGAGCGGTTGGCTAAATTGCGCCATATAGCCGCATTATAATTATGTTCAGCCTTTATCTGAAACATACAATGTGAGTCTCCAGAGACAGCACAGAAGATCAGAAGTGGCAGGAATTCAGATATTCAGTGGCTTCCGCACGGGAGTGGAATGTGTGGAGGTCGCCGGTGAATGATTTCAAAAGCTGACGGACAATGGGCAGCTGATCCTTGGGATAATCGAGAATCCACTGCCGGAATTCATCACTTAGTTCTGTATCGTCATTCCACGGCATGTCAGGGCGGGGCTTGCCAAGTCGCTCAATCGCTCCTGAAAGGCACACATCAACGGGATAATCAAGAAAGAATACGGTGTCAGCTTCCTGAAGCCTGACGGGAAGCGTCCTCTTGTAGTTGCCGTCAATTATCCATTCGTCACCATTCATTATCTCTGCGAGCTGACGGTCAAACTCTTCACGGGCGACAGTAGTCCTGTCGGACCTATGCCATATCATGTCAAGATAGTGGAGCGGCAATCCGGTGCTGGACGCAAGTCCACGGGCAAATGTGCTCTTACCAGCCCCCGGACAACCTATGACAAGAACTTTCCTCATAAGATCACCAAAAATAAATATAGGCACAAAACAACCCAAGGATCTCCAAATCCTTACGCTCATTTTGTGCCTCTGTCTTAATAATTTGATTCCTATTCCATTTTTTCCGATAATCTTTTCAAATCATCGTATTGCTTATATATGTCCTCAAGCCGATACATTACCTCATCTTTCCTATCGTCAGCAGATTCAATGTCTTTTATGATATCATCGCAATCTCCGTCAATTGTTTCATCCACACAATCGGTCGCGAACACCTCACGTATTTCCGGTATAAGCTCGTTGGCCTTGATATCTGTAAGTATACTCATGACAAAACCGGCAAATCCTCCGTCGCATGCTATCCTATCCGGCAGACGGGTGACCATTGATACAAGTAGCCGTCGGAACACCCCGATAATCTCATCCCTTCTTTCCGGATGGTTCAACACAATCATTGCAAGCGCGTAGGCCGCCTGTATGCGGAGATAGGAATCAAGTCCCGGCTGATAAAGATATTCCTCAATAGCACCGATATTGTCGCGGCCACAGGCATACAGGGCCGGATGTATGAGTTTAGGTGCCAGATCGCCAAGATGATAATCGGCAAAATCACCTTTCTGGCGCATTATCTCAAGCACAGCGTCAAGACCTTTCCCGCTATTTAGATGGGCAAGGAGAATCAACGCATGCATGATCGCGCTCTCCGACGGCTCATCTATCGTGTCATCATCGATGGCCTTGTATGTCCGGCCTATATCATACATCACGACATTGCTGATATCCTCGGCGGCTTCATCCGCCGGCAATGCAAGAATGCGGTCGATCGCCTCACGGGAAAGACCGGTATAGTTGTCAGGAGAAAGGAGTTCGTCGGCGACAAACTGATTCTTGACAGACAGATCCTGAGGATATTCGGGATATTGATAGGAATAGACCTCATCCGGATAACGAGACGCCGCCTCCTGGGATCTTTTCATATTTTCAACCATATCCTCTAATAAGGGAGTGCTGCCGGTGTCACCCCCCTCTACCATGACATAATCAAAATCATCGCCAAGATTTTTCTGAAGAGTGTGAAGATATTTCGTCTCGCCGCGATCGGACCCGATAATGAGGAAATGCTTGCCATCCTTGCCAAATTCGTATTCAATGAGCGGGATGTCTTCGGTATCTTCTTCAAGGATATAGCCGGCGGGATAAAATTCCTTGGATGGCTTTATTCCGCCGTCCTCGGCGAAGGCTATCGCACCGTAAATAATGTTGTGAGCTTCATTGTAGCCTATCTCCTCCATACCGACATCATCTCTATATTCATCAAGATATTCCTCGAACTCCGACACGGGGATATCATCATTATATCCGGCGTCCTTCACACCCAGGCAGAATGTGTCCACAAGAAATGCTCCCATGACGAGATTGCCATTCGACCGCTGTCTCGTAATGACGATCTGTGCCTCACCGTCCTCTTCCCAGTCCGGAGTGATGTAGCATTTTCCGATGGGGAGCGACCTTGCTTTCTCACGCATGAAACGTTCGGGCGAGAGTTTGGCCTTCTGCTGGCTACTGTTCTTATTCTTTGATTTCTTCTTTGCCATTTTTTTATTTTTATACTCAAGTTTCGCAAGCTCAACTTGATGATTATAAGTTTATAAGGTTATTCAAAATTTTAAGGATTTGTCTCGCTAAAAATCATGAGACAAACCCTTAAAATCATACATTTTTCGTAGGAGCAGTATCACTTGCCGCTGCGGTTGCGCCAATATGTGGTCATGTCCTCAAGAGTCTTGCCCTTGGTCTCGGGAACGAGGCGGTAGACGAACCATGCTGCCACGATACAGATGATGCCGTATAGGGCGTAGACGAACATGTGGCCGAAGCTGTCGCCCATCTCGCCGAACTTGAGGTTGTACATAGGCACGAATGTCGACGACACGATGAAATTGAAGATCCACTGGAACGCCACGGCGATGGCCACAGCCTGCGAGCGGATGGTGTTGGGGAAAAGCTCAGACATGTACACCCAGCAGATCGGGCCCCATGAGAACATGAACGACGCCGAGTAGACCATGATGCTCACCACCGGCACAAGGGCGGGAACCTCGACCACATTTGAGATGCACACACCCAGGGCACCGACAGCCATGCCGATCGAGCCATAGATGAGCAGCGGCTTGCGGCCCAGCTTGTCGACTGTGAAGATAGCCACGAGGGTGAAGGCTATGTTGACTATGCCCATTATCACGGTCTGCACCATCGGGTTGCCCATGCCCATCGATTCAAAGATGCGCGGGGCGTAGTAGAGCACGGCGTTGATGCCCACGGCCTGCTGGAACACCGACAGCATGATGCCGATGAAGATCACCATCACGCCGAATGAGAACAGGCGGTCGCTCTTCACCTCGTCGGCGTTCTTGATCTCGTGGAGAATCTCGCGTGCCTTGGCGATACCGTTGATGCGGGCGAGCACCTTGAGAGCCTGCTCGTCGCGTCCCTTCATGGCGAGGAAACGGGGCGACATGGGCACAAAGCATACGAGGATGGTGAATAGTCCGGCGACAAATGCCTCTGAGCCGAACATATAACGCCAGCCTGTCTCGTAGGTCCAGGGGTCTGATGAATCCTCGACAACACGCCATACGCCCTGCGAGATTTCCTCAAGGACGGGCTTGAGGTGGTCGCCAAGAATCATGAAATTGACGAAGTACACCACAAGCTGACCGAAGATGATGGCGAACTGGTTCCACGACACCAGGGTGCCGCGAAGGTTGGAGGGCGCCACCTCGGCGATGTACATCGGACAGACAGCCGAAGCCAGGCCCACGCCGATACCGCCGATCACACGGTAGATGTTGAACACTATCAGGAGAGTATAGGTGCTCTCGCCGCGCTCCATCCAGCCACATTCAGGCCAATATGAACCGACGGCCGACACGAAGAAGAAGAGGCCCGCGATGATGAGCGAACGCTTGCGGCCGAAATACGACGCACAGAACCCCGACAGGGCGCTGCCGAGGATGCAGCCGAGAAGGGCCGACGAGGATGTGATGCCATGTATGGTATCGGTGTAGGTGAAATCGTTGGCATGCAGGAAGAACGCCTGCAATCCGGCCTCCGCGCCGGAGATCACAGCCGTGTCGTAACCGAAAAGCAATCCGCCGAGCACTGCCACCATCACTATCGAATACAGATAGGAGCGGCTGCCTTGCTGGGGATACTGAGCAGATGAAGCTGACATTTTTGGATTAGTTTTTAATGGTTTTTATAATAGGTTGAAACATTTTCAATACTCTCACAAGATGCAAAGGTAGCAATTAATTTGCTATCACGAACCTCTTTTGCCAAATTTTTTTGGCGAACATTCCAAATAGCCGCCGGGACAAAAATTCGAGCCACGCCACAGCATGCTATAGTTAACGCAATGAGTTTGCTTCTGAGGAGGGGCAGGCAAGCAGCCATCGCACTTATTGGAAAACTTCCACAACGATTTTTTCGGAAAAGTGTGAAAAAAGGGTGCTGAATTCATAGGAAAAGTGTATATTTGCACTGCAAAATCCATAGGAAAAGTGCGACGATATGCTTTACAGAAAAATCGAATCATCCATAAATGAATTTTATACATCAGGAACCGACAGAATTCTTATTGTGACAGGCGCACGACAGGTAGGAAAATCGTTCATCGTGCGGCATACACTGAAGAAATTATTCCCGAATTTTCTTGAGATCAACCTTATCGACGACTTCAACGGCCCCCGCCTGTTCGACAACGTGAGATCAGCCGAAGATTTCTATCTCACCGTGGGTGCCATCGACGGTGCCCGATTGGGCTCATACGACGATACCATCATCTTTCTCGACGAGATCCAACAATATCCACATCTCCTCACAATGCTGAAATTCCTCCGGCAGGATCATCGCTACCACATTGTGGCAAGCGGCTCGCTATTAGGAGTAACACTGAAGGCCACCACCTCCATTCCGATTGGAAGCATTGAGATAATCCACATGTACCCCCTCGATCTAGAAGAATTTCTGATAGCAAACAGTTGCGGCAGCGATGTGATAAGTCTCGTAAAGGATTCCTTCGCAAGCCAGACAAGCATTCCCCGCCCTATCCACGACCGCATCATGTTTCTCTTCAAGCGATATCTGCTTGTAGGAGGCATGCCAGAGGCCGTGAACGAATATCTCGCTTCAAGAAATATCGGAAAAATCCGTGCCATCCAGATGGCAATCCATCAACTTTATCAACTCGACGCCTCGCAGTACGATACCGCCCATCGCCTTAAAATCGAGAAAATCTATGATATGATACCCTCCAATATGGAGAATACAAAAAAACGGCTCGTATTTAAAGATATTGAAGAAAAAAAAGGAAAACGCGGTGACGACTACATCGAGGAAATCGACTATCTCATATCGTCCGGCGTTGCGCTTGAAGTGAGAGCCGTCGCAAATCCCTCGTTCCCCCTGCCCGAATCAGGGAGGAAGAACCTGCTGAAACTTTATCTCAATGACGTCGGGATATTAAGTGCTCTCCTTTACCATAACAATATAAGCGCAATACTCAATGACACTTTGAGTGTGAATCTCGGAGCCATATACGAAAATGTCGTGGCGATGGAGCTCGCCGCCTCAGGCTACCAGTTGTACTATTACGATAATAAGAAAAACGGTGAAGTGGATTTCCTGATCGACGACTACTCCGCCTCGGCGACTCTGCCACTGGAAGTGAAATCCGGCAAGGACTATACAGTGCACAGCGCATTGAGCCGCCTGATTGACAACAGTGACTACCGGGTGGACCGGGGTATCGTATTGTCCAACTCCCCCGACGTGACAGTAAAAGGCAAGATCACATACATGCCAATCTACTACACAATGGGATTCGACTCCCTCCACGGCAATCCTGACCAACTGATATAGGGTGAATTTACCGAAATCCTGATGGAAGAATAACATTTGCCAAACTGAACGACCTTGATTGCGGTCTATATTACGAGAGTGCAGTGTATGTATTCTCGTTCCTCAAAAAAACGAGATTGAGACGGGGAAACTTGCATAGGTGCGAGAATTATTTTGGGATAAAGCGTATTATCCCAAAAATTTTTTTGTACCTTTGCATGAATTTGCATTGAAGTACCCTCCGGGATGCACCAATGCTAGTATCATACTGAAATATTTAACCTAAACATACTTGATATCATGATCAAACGTCTCTTGCTTGCCTTGGTGCTGCTTCTGCCCGCAATCGCGTGGGCCGACGCATGGGACACCACGTACAAGACCATCGAACAAAACATCACCGACCCGACTTTCGCCGAGAAGGAATTCCCGATCACCAAATTCGGTGCGAAGACCTCGAACACAGCCAAGAAAAACCAGAAGGCCATCAACAAGGCCATCGCCGAATGCTCCAAGAAAGGCGGAGGCAAGGTGATCGTGCCCGCCGGCACATTCCTGACCGGAGCCATCACCCTGCAGAGCAACGTGAACCTCGTTGTGGAGAAAGGCGCCACCCTGCTCTTCGCCTACGAGCCTGAGCTTTATCCCCAGGTACTTACCCGTTGGGAAGGTCTCGACTGCTGGAATCTCTCGCCCTGCATATATGCCTACAAGGCTGAGAACGTGGCAATCACCGGCGAAGGCACCATCGACGGCAACGGCTCTAACGACACATGGTGGTGGTGGTGCGGAAAGCCGGTCTACGGCTGGAAGGAAGGAATGCCCCGCCAGCAGGACGACAACGGACGCCCGCGCCTGCTGCGCATGGCCGAGGACGGTGTGGACATGAACGAACGCCATTTCACCACCACCGACCGCCTGCGTCCACAGCTCATCGGACTCAACACCTGCCGGAATGTGCTCATCGAGAACGTGACACTCCTGCGCTCGCCTTTCTGGGTGATCCATCCCCTGCTCTGCTCCAACGTGACGGTGCGCGGTGTGCATATCGACAATGACGGGCCTAACGGCGACGGCTGCGACCCCGAATCGTGCGATGGAGTGCTGATAGAGAACTGCTATTTCAACACCGGCGACGACTGCATCGCCGTGAAGAGCGGACGCAACAACGACGGCCGCCTCTGGGACAAGCCCAGCGAGAACATCATAATCCGCAACTGCATGATGGCCAACGGCCACGGCGGTGTGGTGATCGGCAGCGAGATTTCCGGCGGATGCCGCAACCTCTTCGCCGAGAACAACAAGATGGACAGCCCCAACCTCGACCGCGTGGTGCGAATCAAGACCAACCCCTGCCGCGGAGGCGTGATCGAGAACATCTACGTGCGCAACACCGAGGTGGGCCAGTGCGACGAGGCTGTGCTGAAGATCAACCTCGACTACGAGCCAAAGGAAATTTGCTGCCGCGACTATCCCCCGACGGTGCGCAACGTATATCTCGACAACGTCACCTGCCGGAAGAGCCGCTACGGCGTGATGATCGTCGGCCTCCCCAACCTATGCAACGTATACAACATCAATGTGGACAACTGCCGTTTCGATGGTGTGGCCGACGGAAACAACATCACCGGTCAGGTGCGCGACATACATTACAACAACTACTATCTCAACGGCAAACTCTGCCTCGACTCCCTGCCCTACAAGAATCTGAGCCAGTGGCTCACCTACTCCGAGATGCAGCGTGTGCCCGAGAGCTACATGCTCGATTTCTCCAACGCCCCCAAATGGAGCTATGTGATGGGCATCGAACTTGAAGGAATGCTCGACACCTACCTGCGCTACGGCGACGACAAGATCAAGGACTACTGCATAATGTACACCGACACGATGATCAACCCCGACGGCTCCATCCGCCGCTACAAGCTCGAGGACTATAACCTCGACAACGTGCGCACCGGTCATTTCGTGACACGCATGTACGAGAATTTCCCCGAGGAGAAGAACCTCAAGGCCATCCAGACCATGATGAAGCAGCTCAAGGACCAGCCCCGCACCAAGGACGGTGTGTACTGGCACAAGGCCATCTACGCCTATCAGGTGTGGCTCGACGGCATCTTCATGGGTCTGCCGTTCCGTGTGCTCACCGCCCGCGACCTCTACCCACCCAAGGAGGCACAGAAAATCTACGATGACGCAGTTGACCAGCTAAAAAAGACCTACGAGCGCACCTACGACGCAAAGACAGGCCTCAACCGCCACGCATGGGATGAGAACCATGACATGTTCTGGAGCGACAATGAGACCGGACTCTCGCAGCACTGCTGGGGACGCGCCCAGGGATGGTACACGATGGCTCTGGTGGAGGTGCTCGACGCGCTGCCCGAGGATTACGCACGCCGCGGCGAGGTGATGGAGCTCCTCTACAAGACCCTCGCCAACGTGGTGAAATGGCAGGATCCCGAGACCGGACTGTGGTACCAGGTGATGGACACACCCGACGGCGAAGGCAACTACCTTGAATCCACCGTCTCGTCGATGATGGCCTACGCGCTTCTCAAGGCTGCCCGCAAAGGCTACGCCGACAAATCCTACCAGAAGGCAGGAGAGAAGGCCTACCAGGGCATCGTGGATCATTTCATCAAGGTGAATCCCGACAAGACCATCTCGCTCACCGACTGCTGCGTGGTGGCCGGACTTGGCCCGGGTATCAGTCCGTCGGTTCTGAAAGCCGCTCCCAACGTGAAGGAGAACCGCCGCCGCGACGGCTCCTACGCCTACTATCTGAGCGAACCCATCCGCGACAACGACGCCAAGGGTGTGGGTCCCTTCATCTGGGCATCCCTCGAGATGGAGCAGCTCGGAAATGACACAGCCACTATGATAAGTAATAAGTGATAGTGAATAAGTAATTAATCGTGAACAATGCCGGCGGCGGGGTTTGTCTCCGGGTGTTCATAATTCATAAAAATATCATATACCATAAAATATTATCCCATGAAACAATTCAATGACGAAAACTTCCTGCTGCAGACCGAGACTGCGCAGCGTCTTTATCACGACCATGCGGCCAAGATGCCCATCATCGACTATCACTGCCACCTGATCCCCGAATATGTAGCCAACAACCACCGCTTCGAGAACCTCTCGAAGATATGGCTTGAAGGCGACCACTACAAATGGCGCGCCATGCGCTCCAACGGCGTGGATGAGCGTTTCTGCACCGGAAAGGACACCACCGACTGGGAAAAATTCGAGAAATGGGCGGAGACCGTGCCCTACACCATGGGCAACCCCCTGTACCACTGGACCCACCTCGAGCTGAAGACCGCCTTCGGTGTGACTGACCTGCTCAGCCCCAGGACCGCAAAGGAGATCTACGACAACTGCACCGCGCAGCTCCAGAACCCCGACCGCTACGCACGCGGCCTGATGCAGCACTACAATGTTGAGGTGGTGTGCACCACCGACGACCCCGTCGACTCGCTCGAATACCACCTGAAGGTGAAGGACGACAATTTCGGCGTGCGCATGCTCCCCACATGGCGCCCCGACAAGGCAATGGCAGTGGAGAACCCCGCTGAATTCAAGGCCTATATGGACAAGCTCTCCGAGGTGTCAGGCGTGAAGATCAGCAAGTTCGCCGACGTGATCCAGGCCCTGCAGAAACGCCACGATTTCTTCGCCGAGGTAGGCTGCCGTCTCGCCGACCACGGCATCGAGGAATTCTATGCCGAGGACTATACCCCCGCCGAGATCGAGGATATCTTCGACAAGGTGTACTCCGGCAAGGAGCTCACCAAGGAAGAGATCGCCAAGTTCAAGACAGCGATGATGGTGGAATTCGCCATCATGGACCACGACGCAGGCTGGACACAGCAGTTCCACTACGGCGCTATCCGCAACAACAATTCCCTGATGATGAAGAAACTCGGTCCGGATACCGGTTTCGACTCCATCGGCGACTTCACCGTGGCAAAGAACATGTCGAAATTCCTCGACAAACTCGCCTCGCAGGACAAGCTCGCCAAGACCATCATCTACAACCTCAACCCCCGCGACAACGAGCTCGTGGCCACAATGCTCGGCAACTTCCAGGACGGACGCTACGGACCCGGCAAGATTCAGTTCGGCTCGGGCTGGTGGTTCCTCGATCAGAAGGACGGCA